>DAOTUR010000228.1:0-15089 GCA_034436915.1 Anaerolineae bacterium | reverse complement strand
AAAATCCTTAAATTGGTGTATATGGGGCACGATGCATCGTGCCCCTACGGAAAACGCTCTCCAAAACATGCGTTTAATACGGTAAATCCATTACTATGGGATTTGAAAGACAATGACCTCATTTATGCCTGTTTTAGACATCCTGTGTCCCCCTTAAGAGACCGTTTGATAATGCAAAATGTTATGCATGATTCGTGTAGGGACAGGGCCTGCCCTGTCCATTTTCACTATTCTCCCTAAAGCCTGCAAAACGCCTCACCACAAGATGAACTTGCCCTGAGCATCGCAAAATGGCCCGATACTGTTGATATCGCCGTATGGCCCGCCCGCCCACTTATTTTGAGGTAGAATCATATAGAGGCGACTCATGAGTCGCCCCTACAAAAGCGCTGTGACCTGTTGCAAACCTCTCGCATGGGATGCAAATCCCAATCATGCGATCATTCAGCTATCCATGCGACAAAGGCCGTTGTAGGGGCGCGATATATCGCGCCCTGATGATTCAACGTGGGCAGGATGTATCCTGCCCCTACAAACCCACGATTCTCACGGATAGGTGAATGATTACCCCAATCATGCGATCATATACACCGACCAGCGTGCGCCCCTACATTACTGGCGCAGCGCCATTCCTACGGCACGCTATGCACCGCCGCCAGTAGACGATACCATTCAATGCGGCTGAGAGTCACCGAATCGGCCAGGCAGCTTTCCGCCAGACGATCCGCATTCATTGTGCCGATGATTGGTTGAATCTTCGCCGGATGACGCAGCAACCACGCCAATGCAATCGCTTCGGGCGTGGTGTGATGCTCCGCCGCAAGCTGCGCGATGAGGCGGCCCGCTGCCTGGATGTGTGCGGGTGCATCGGCGGGCGGATTGAACAGCTTGCCGCCAGCGACGGGCGACCATGCCTGAATCATGATGTCATGCAAGCGGCAGTAATCCAGCAAGCCTTCCGATTCGGTGTAGACATATCCGGTTTGATTGACGACGATGCCATTGCTGATGAGGTAGTGGTGGAGCAAATTCAATTCCAGTTGATTGATGACCAGCGGCTGCTTGACATAGCGCTTGAGCAGTTCAATCTGCCAGATGTTGTGATTGCTGACGCCAAAATAGCGCACCTTGCCGCTGCTGTGCAAGTCATCCAGCGCACGGGCGATCTCCTCCGGCTCAACCAGCGGATCAGGCCGATGCAGCAGCAGAATCTCAACATGATCGGTGTTGAGACGCTTCAAGCACGCTTCGACAGTGGCGATGATATGCTCATAGCTAAAATCGTAACGGCCCGGATCACCCGCATTCGGCTCGTCGCTCAAGCGGATGCCGCACTTCTCTTGCAAAATCAGCTTGTCGCGCAGACCCGGCTGTTTCCGCAGCACCTCACCGATGAGCTGATCCGATTTTGTGCGCGTATAGATATCGGCCAGATCGATCATGTTGATGCCCTGCTCAACCACCACATGCACGAGACGATCTGCCCGCGCATGGAGATCAGGCGTGAGGGGCGCGGAGTCCCACGTCCCGCCCAAATGCCATGTGCCATAGGCAAGGCGCGTCACATCTAAATCTGTATTCGGGATTCGATATGTTTGCATCTTTGATCCTTTGCATGAGGGGCATGATTGCGCTGTACCCCGCAAAATAATTTTGTGTACGTCCGCGTGTCAATATTAGCCCTGCTGACAGAGGTCTGCCAATCGTGTTTGATGGGTTTATCTATCCACCTGCGCGGGCAAAGCGTGGGGCAAGCGTCCAGAAACGCCACAATGCCTTATGTTAGGATCAAAAGAGATATTTCGTATTTTCGGGAGACTATAGTGAAATATATCGCCTGTTGTGTACTGCTCTTTGCACTCGGTCTAATCGGGTTTTCCGCTCAAGCCCAGGATCAGGATTACCCCTATCAACTGGCGCTTGAGCGGATCGAAGAGGCGCGGCAAACCCACGCCGATAGTGTAGCTTTGCCCGCCGATCTCACGCGCCTGCCCCCTGAGTTGTTTACCCTCACCGATATCAAGACGCTCAATCTCAGCTACATGCACCTGACGACCTTCCCACCTGAGATCGGTCAGATGACAAATCTTGTCGCGCTCCATATGTGCTGCGGCGATCTGCAATCCATCCCGCCTGAGATTGGACAGATGACGAATCTTGTACAATTGACCCTCCAATCCAACCGCCTGACGAGTATTCCGTCTGAAATTTCAAATCTGAAACACCTCAAGCAGTTGGCGCTTTCCGGCAATGGCTTGAAAGAACTGCCTGACAGTATCTGGGGGATGACTTCGCTTGAGGAGTTATGGCTGGATTACAACCAGTTCGAGAGTATTCCAACGGACATTGGTCAGCTTAAGAAGCTCGTTATTCTCAATCTCGGTGGCAACAGGATCACAGCCCTCCCCGCTGAGATTGAACAACTCACGCACCTGTGCTGGCTGGATGCCAACAGCAATCAACTCAAGGCGCTGCCAGCGGGGATCACGCGGCTGATAAACATGACCACAGGCGAAGGCTGTTTCAATCGTCCATATGGCATGGGCAACAGCAAATACGGCTTGCAAATCTGGGGCAATCCGATGCTCTACCCTGAAAATGTGTTGCAGGGCGATGCACAAACTATCTTCACCTATCTTGACGATCAGGCGGCGGCTGAGGGCCAGCGCATCCTGCTGATGATGAGCGGTGCGGCAAGTCTCGTCACGCTCATAGGCATGGGTATTGGCTGGTGGCGATATCGGCGGGCAGGCAAGAAAAAGAAACGCGGATAACGTCTTTCTTCGCCGCGCTGCCTGTTGTGAGGATTGCATGAATTTCATCAGGTCATGGGACAATCATATTGCATAAAAATCTCATTGGTAACGTTTAACATGGCTTGCATGGAGGGGGGCAGCGTGCTACAATAGGGAGAGTTTAGTGTTTTGGCGAGAAGTGGGTTCACCCCACTTTTTGTTTTCGTCCAATCCTTAAAAGGAGTCGGACGTTTTAACCCCCACCAGGGAATGGCCCATAGAGAGCCAGTGGCAGCACACATCTCTTCCTACCGAACTGATCGTTCAGCGTGTTATAGAAAGGCGTGTCGGCTTCTCCTGTCGCCTCACAGCGGCAGTCCCGCCGGATGTTCATGGAGAACGAACTATTACTTGCCCTGACGGAGACGGCGATGACCCGCACGCTTCCCCAGGACGTCATTTTAGAGGCCCTGCAAGCGGCCCTCGTCTCGGCTTACCGACGGGAGAAGAATGCCAGCGCGTCACAAGCAGTCGAGGCGCGCATCGACACAAAAACAGGCCGCGCCCGCCTCTTCGTTGAGAAAGAAGTGGTTGAGGCTGTCGAATTTCCGGATACCGAAGTCTCGCTGGAAAAGGCCCGCTTTTACAATCCTGAAGCCCAGAATGGTGACACTGTTATGGTGCAGGTGGAGGGCACGACCAAGAAATTTGATCGTATCGCTGCCCAGAACGCCAAACAGGTCATCCTGCAAAAGATCCGTGAAGCGGAACGTGATGCTCTCTACAAAGAGTTCGTCGTGCATGAGGGCGACATCATGGCCGCCACTGTGCAGAATGTGACCCCGACCCATGTCGCGTTGAGCCTGGGCCGTGCCGAGGCGAAAATGCCCCGTGCTCAGCAAATTCCAGGTGAATTCTACCGCCAGCACGAGAAAATCCGCGTGTATGTGGTAGAAGTCAAGCGCACCAACAAAGGGCCTGAGATCATCTGCTCACGCGGTCATCGCGATATGCTGCGCCGCCTGCTGGAATACGAAGTCCCAGAGATTTACAATAGCCAGGTCGAGATCAAGAGCATCGCCCGTGAAGCGGGATTTCGCTCCAAAGTCGCGGTGTCGGCGCTGCAAGAAGGCATTGATCCCGTTGGGGCGTGCGTCGGACAGCGTGGTAACCGTATCCAGAACATTGTGAACGAACTCCACAACGAGAAGATTGACGTGATCGAATGGCGCAGTGATGCCCGTTCCTTCATCACCGAAGCGCTGCGCCCGGCGCGTGTGACGGGCGTCTATCTCGATGAGGATATCCACACAGGCCGTACCGCTGTGGTCATCGTGCCGGACGACCAGCTCTCGCTGGCGATTGGACGCGAAGGCCAGAACGCCCGTCTCGCGGCCAAGCTGACGGGATGGCGCATTGATATCAAGAGCGTGACGGAGACCGTCCAGAGCGCCCTCGATAATATCGATCTGCCGCCGCTGTCGGATCTGCTGCGGACACACGGCGCGCTGGTGGATGATACCCGCCGCATCATGGAGAAGAAGCTCAACAATCGCACCGTGATGCCGGAAGAATACACCATCCTCGGACGCTTTGCCGATGTGGTGGAACGCCTGCTTTTGATTGAGCGTGAAGACACCCGTCGGGCGGAAGTCGCCCAGGTGGAAGCCGTCCGATCAACCCTGCCGGAAGAATTGTTCCATGTGCCGATCAGCGTGCTGGACTTGCCGGATGATCTGGAGGACTCGCTCTCGCCGCTTGGCAGCGTGGGGGCCGTGATGCTGGCAATGCTGGTCGATGAAGACCGTCTGCGGAAGCTCATCGGCAAGAATTCGGCGCAGCAGTTGGGCGTGATTCAATCCGTGCTTGATGAACTGGTGGATACTGTCACCGATTTCTCAACGTTGATCCCCCATGACGCCGATGACCGTGCAGATGTGCAGCTCACCATCGCGCCCGTTGCCGATCCGCGCCATGAAGCCGAAGCGCACGCTGTCCTGCGTGACGAAGCTGACGCCGAATCGACACGCGATGCCTTTGGCAATGCCGCCCCGACGCGGGTCAAACCGCCCGTTGAAGTCAAAGCGGGTGAGGCCGAAGAAGAATTCGACGAAGACGGCGATGTCATCGCGCTGGATGGAACGAAGAAAGACAAGAATGCCCGTACCAAGCGTCGTCAACTCGTGTTTGACGAGAAGACCGGCGAGGTCGTTTCCAAGCGGAAACGTAAGGGCAACCGCAATCGCAACGACTGGGGTTCAGACGATTTCTAGCGGCGTTGGATACCGATCATGAGCAAAACACCTGTCATGCGGACGTGTTCTGTGTGCCGCACGAAAGATAACAAACGGCAGCTCACACGTCTGGTGCATACGGCCGAAGGTATTATCATCGATCCAACCGGGAAACTCAACGGACGGGGGGCCTATCTCTGCACGCAGCCTGCGTGTTGGGAACGGGCCTCGTCCACCGATATCCTGAATCGGGCCTTACGGACAGCGCTCACTGAAGCGGACCGTACACGGCTGCGCCAGGCAGCGCTATGAACGCCTCATCATTCTCACGGATTCAATACATCCTGAGACAGTGACACCTCTTTTACGGTGATCCTGTCTCAGGCAATCGCTAGCGACCTAGAGACAGGATCACCGCCCTATGGCAAAAGAAAAACAAGCCGTTACCCTTCCCGATTTTATCACCGTCCGCCAACTCGCGGAAACCATCAACAGCAGCCCCATCGATGTGATGAAGAAGCTCATCGCCAACGGTACGCTCGCGTCCATCAATCAGCAGATTGATTTCGACACGGCCGCGATTGTGCTGGAAGAATTTGGCTATGAAGCTCAGTCGCAAAGTGCGATTGATGAGAAGGCCAAAGAGCAGCAGCGCACCGAAGAAATCACCCGCAAATGGGAGACGGTGTACTACGGCGAAAAAGCTGAGAATATGGTCGTCCGTCCGCCCATCGTCACCATCATGGGTCACGTCGATCATGGCAAGACCACCCTGCTTGATACCATCCGCAAAGCCAACGTTGCGGCAGGCGAATCCGGCGGCATCACGCAGCACATTGGCGCGTATCGTGCCAAGCACAATGATCGTGTCATCACCTTCCTCGACACCCCCGGCCACGAGGCGTTTACCGCCATGCGTGCGCGTGGGGCGCAGGGGTCGGACATCGTGGTGCTGGTCGTGGCGGCTGACGATGGTGTGATGCAGACCACCCGTGAAGCCCTGATGCACGCTCGTGCGGCCAATGTGCCGATTGTGGTGGCGATCACCAAGATCGACAAGCGCAATGCCAACGTCGAAATGGTGAAAAATCAACTCTCCGATCTCGGCCTGACGCCGGAAGATTGGGGCGGCGATGTCTTCATGGTTCCCGTCTCGTCACAGCAAAAAACAGGCATTGACGATCTGCTTGAGGCGCTCCTGCTGGTGGCCGATTCAAACAGCTTCGTCGGCAATCCCACAGGCACACCACGCGGCGTCGTGATTGAGTCGCGCATGGACAAGAGCCGAGGCGCACAGGCCACACTGCTTGTGCTCAATGGCACGCTCAAGCGCGGTGATGTCGTCGTCGCAGGCACATCGTATGGGCGCATTCGTGCCATGTACGATGAAACAGGCAAACTTGTGGATGAAGTTGGCCCCTCGACCCCTGTATCGGTCATCGGCCTCAATGAGCCGCCGGAACCCGGTGAGCGTTTTGAAAAGATGAAGAATGACAAAGAAGCCCGCGTCCTGATCGAGCAGCGGCTTGACGACAAGACCGATAACACCGTCCTCGCCCCGCGCACCTTCACCCTCGAAGATGCCTTTGCACGCTTCCAGGCAGGCAAGGTCAAGGAACTCACGGTCATCCTCAAGGTCGATGTGCAGGGATCACTCCAGCCGATCCTTGAGGGCCTCAAGAATGTCTCTGAGAAAAATCCTGAGGGCATCCGCATTAATGTGCTGGCCTCGGATGTGGGTGATGTCTCGGACAGCGATATCTTGCTGGCCGCCGCCTCATCCGCGATTGTGATGGCCTTCCATGTCGAAGTTTCCCCTGCTGCCCGCATCCTGGCGGCCACGCACAGCGTCGATATTCGCGTCTACAGCGTAATTTACAAGCTGTTCGAGGATATGGAACTGGCGCTCAAAGGCATGTTGGAACCCAAATTCGAGGCGAAGACGATTGGCGTGGCGGAAGTCCGTCAGGTCTTCAAAATCTCGCGTCTGGGCAGCATCGCAGGCTGCTATGTGCGTGATGGCGAAATCCGCCGTAACGCCAAAGTGCGCGTCAAACGCAACGGCAAAGTCCTGTCGGATAACAACACTGTCGGATCGCTCAAGCGTGTCAATGATGATGTGCGTGAAGTCCGCACCGGCTTTGAATGCGGCGTCGGCCTCGACAGTTTCAGCGCCTTTGAAGCGGGCGACGTGCTGGAATTTTTTGTCATGGAGCGCGTGAACTAGCGCAGAAAGGGCGATCCAATGTCGATCAAACAAGGACGCATGGAAGATCGCATCCTCGCCATTTTGAGCGAACTGCTGCGGCGGGAGGTCAGTGACCCCCGCCTGCACAACATCACCTTCACCGAAGTCAAGCTCGATGGTGAGCTGATGTATGCCGATGTCTACGTGAATGCCCTGGGCGATGAGGCCCGTGAGAAAGAAGTGATGGAGGGCCTCAAACGTGCCGCAAGCTTTTTGCGGCGCGAAACAGGCAAGCGGATTCGTCTTCGCAATACGCCTGAACTCAACTTCCATTGGGATACGACGCTGGAACACGGCGAACGTCTGTCCAGGCTGGTTGAAGATTTAAATCTGCCGCCGCTTGAG
Source organism: Anaerolineae bacterium (assembly GCA_034436915.1). GTDB lineage: Bacteria > Chloroflexota > Anaerolineae > Aggregatilineales > Phototrophicaceae > JALHOR01. Next base: position 7,527 of record DAOTUR010000228.1, on the reverse strand, counting down.
GTTGAAGTCGCCAACACGGAGGATGACGCGGATGACGATGATTCCGACACCTCAATGGCATGAGGCCGCCGCCGCCGTGCGTGAGGCACAGACCATCGTGATTGTGACGCATGTCAGCCCGGATGGTGACGCCATTGGCTCGGCGTTGGGGCTGGCAAATGCGCTGCGTGATCTGGGCAAGTCCGTCGTCGTCGCTGATGATGACGGTGTGCCCGATTATCTGCAATGGCTGCCCGCGAGTGAGACGATTGTGGACACGCTCAGCGATGGCCGTTGGGACCTTATGATTTCGACAGATGCCAGCGATGAAATCCGCACGGGCAGCGTCGGCGCATATGCCCGCGCCAACAGTCTGCGCGTCATCAATCTCGATCATCATGTGACGAACACGCTGTTTGGCGATCTTCATCTGATCCTGCCAACGGCTGTCTCCTCCACCGAGATTGTCTACCGCTGGTTCATCGAGACAGGCATCACCATCAGCCGTGATGTGGCTGTGCCTCTCATGGCGGGCCTGGTGACTGATACCATCGGCTTTCGTATCAGCCTCGTGACTGCCCAGACGTTAGGCATCGCGCAGGCGTTGATCCAGGCCGGGGCCTCGCTGAGCGAAACCACCGCCCGCACGCTCGACAGCCGCACCTATCAGAGCGTGCAGTTGTGGAAGCATGTGCTACCCTCGGTGCAGTTGGATGGACAGGTCATCTATGGCATTGTGCGTCTGGAAGATGCTCACAAGGCGCAGATGGATGAGGTATCCGATGAGGGCCTCGCCAGCTTCCTCGTGCAGGTGAATGAGGCGATGGTGTCGATCATCTTCAAAGAGCAGGCCAATAACACCGTTGAAATCAGTATGCGCTCCAAGCCCGGCTACAATGTGGGCGAGGTGGCGTTTGCGGTGGGAGGCGGCGGACACAAGCAGGCCGCAGGCGCAACGGTGGCGGGAACGGTTGAGCGCGTGATGGCGCTCGTTCTGCCCAAACTGCACGCGGTCACAGCCAATGGTATGCTGCAAATTACCTAGCCCATCAAACCGCAAAGGCACAAAGAGCGCAAAGATGTCTCAAGCATCGTGTTTCTGTGTGTCTTTGGCGTGGTTCATGTAGGGACAAGGGCCTGCCCTGTCTATTTTTCACACGATGAACGGACAGGGCAGGCCCTGTCCCTACACAAATCATTCATAACGTTGTGCATTATCAAACAGCCTCTAAACGCTTCTTTTTGTGTCTTTGCGGTTTTAGCGCTCTGTGACCTATGACAACTCCCTTCTCCGGTTTCCTCAATATCAACAAGCCCCAGGGCATTACCAGCCATGATGTGGTCGCACAGATTCGGCGCGGCCTCAAGCAGCGCGGATTGGGCGCGGTCAAGGTCGGACACGCAGGCACGCTTGATCCAATGGCGACAGGCGTGCTGATTCTGTGCCTGGGGGCGGCGACGCGCCTCAGCGATGATGTCATGCATGGCGAAAAACAGTACCGCGCCACGCTCAAATTTGGCGAGACGACGGACACCTATGACGCCGAAGGCCAGACGCTCATCACCCGCGATGCCTCGGCTCTCACCCGCGACCAGATTGACGCCGCTCTGCCTGCATTTACGGGTGATATTCTGCAAGTCCCGCCGATGTACAGCGCCATCAAGCAGGGTGGCAAAAAGCTGTATGATCTCGCCCGCCAGGGCCAGACGGTTGAGCGTGAGCCGCGTACCGTGACTATTCGTGCTTTGGAGATTGTGTCATGGGACAGTCCCTCTTTCATCCTTGATGTGACATGCAGCGCAGGCACGTATATTCGCAGCCTCGCCTATGATCTGGGCGAAGCGCTCAACGTTGGCGCACACCTCACAGGCTTAATTCGCACCCGCAGCGGCGCATTTGCGCTGGACCATGCCTTTACGCTGGAAGACTTGCAGCAGACCGAGGATTGGTCATCGCGCCTCACGCCCATGCACACCGCTCTACCTCATCTGCCGATTGTGCCGATCACGGATGACGAGGCGCGTGACCTGCGCTTTGGCCGTTCGCTGCCCTACACAGGCGACGAGATTGAGCGCGGCGTGGCGATGCTGCCATCGGGGGAACTGGTGGCGGTCTTAAAACGTCTAGAGATGGTGTGGCAGCCGGAGAAGGTGTTTCCAGAATAATTCCATCGTGGTTCATAGGTGTAGGGATCATGTCCGAATATGTGGACACGGCGTGCCGTGTCCCTACAACAACAATCCCTACTCTTCATCATCGTGGTGGGTACGAGGCGTTTGCTCTGTGCTAGAATGGGGCGCGGCTGGTTTCGCAGCCTTCTGTGAGAAATTGTAGAGATGAGGCACATCCGCCCCATCGACTCTTGTCAAACAGGCGTCTTGTCATCCATCATAATCCGACGGATCAAATTGTGCAGGGACAACATCGGGTGCGCGTTCCACGCATTGCACGCATCTCCCTTCTGGGTTTAGGCGTCACACTCATCGCCGCATATTTCATCGCCTCGCAGATTAACGGGGCGCTCTTTTTGCAGGCGCTGCAAACAGCCCGCTATGTCTACGTGCTGCCCTGTATCCTGTTCCTCGTGCTCGGTCTGTTCACACGGGCGCGGCGCTGGCAAACGCTCCTGAATTACAAGCTGCCCCTCACGCGCACCTTCAACATCATGAATATTGGCTATCTGGTGAACGGCGTCATGCCGCTGCGGATTGGCGACGTGGCGCGGCTGTATCTGTGCGCTCAGGCTGAACCGCCTGTGCCGATGCTGACCGCCGCTGGCTCCGTCCTGATTGAACGCCTGCTCGATCTGCTGGCTGTGGTCGTGATGATCATGCTGGCTCTGGCTGTGGCCCCTGTCCCGCTTGAACTCCAGGCAGCGGCGCGGGTGGGCTTCCTCACGGCGATTGTGGGATTTGCCGCCCTGCTCTTTTTCGCCGTGAATCGTCCGCTGCTGCACCGCCTGTTGGCCGCATTTCAGCGCGTCGTGCCGCTTTTACAGCGCTTCAATCTGGCGGCGCTGCTGGATCATCTGCTGGATGGCCTGCTGCCGCTGACACAGCCACGCCTGCTCATCCCCTCGCTGGTGTGGACAGTGCTGAGTTGGATTGCCTCGGTGCTGGCAGGTTATTTCCTCATGTTCGCCTTCTTTGAGATTGGCAGCCTGCCCGCGACAGCGCTGTATGTGTCAGCGGCGGCCTTTGCGATTGCGCTGCCCGCCGTTCCTGGCAACGTCGGCCCGTATGAGGCGGCGATTTTGCTGGCGCTCAAGGCGATGGGCTACCAGCAGACCGAATCGGCGCTGGCCTTCGCCGTGATGGTTCATGCGGTCAATGTCTTCGTCCATGCGAGTACGGGTGTGCTCGGCTTTATTCAGGAGGGCCTGTCGCTGCAACAGCTTCAAACAGGCGTTCGGCAGTGGCAAACCGTTTCGTCCAAGCAAGGTGACGCATGACGCTCGATTTAGAGGCCGCACGGCGCACGCGCAAGCTGCGGGTGTTGATTTCGCTGCTGTATTATTATCCCCATCGCACAGGCCTCACCGTTCATGTGCAGAGTGTGGCCGAAGAACTGGCGCGGCGCGGCCATGATGTGACCGTTCTGACGGCCCGCTATCAGCAGGATTTGCCCCGCGATGAGGAGATGCACAACGGCGTGCGCGTGGTGCGTCTGTGGGTTCCGCCGATCTATCTGAGTCGCGGCGTGATTATGCCCGCCTTCCCCTGGGCCGCCTATTTCGCCATGCGGAAGGCCGATATTGTCAGCATCCACACGCCGATGCTGGAAACCGCACTCGTCAGTGTGATCGCGCAGATGGCCGGGGTCAAGGTCGTCGCCACGCATCACGGCGACCTGGTGCTGCCCAAAGGCCGCACTAACCGCTTCATCCGCGATACGATGTTCAATTTTTTCACCTTCATGGCCCGCCGCGCTGCCCGTCTCATCGGCTACAGCCAGGATTACGCCGAACACTCCTACTATCTCAAGCCCTTCCTCGATAAAACGACTGTCCTCTATCCGCCCGTCTCCATCCCTGCGCCGCGCCCCGAAAAAGTGGCGGCGTTACGCGCTCAATGGCAGCTCAATGGCGGCCCGATCATTGGCTACAGCGGGCGCTTCGTGGAAGAAAAACGGCCTGATCTGGCGATCAAGGCGATGGATACCATCCGTCGCACCTATCCCGACACGCATCTGGTCTTCGCCGGAGAATATGAGATCGCCTACGAGGACACCTGGGAGCGTCACCAGGGTCTTGTCCAGGCGCACAAGGATCACGTCACCTTCCTCGGCCTGATTCGGGATATGCAGGAGTTGGCTGATTTTTATGCGGCGTGTGATGTGATGATGCTCACGAGCGATACAGAGTGCTTCGCGCTCGTGCAGGTCGAGGCCATGCTGTGCGGCACACCGATGGTCATGACGGATATTCCCGGTGGGCGCGTGCCTGTCACCGTTACGGGCATGGGCCGCCTCGCCAAACAGGGGGACGCCGAGTCGATTGGCGCGGCTGTCGTCGAAATCCTGAACAATCCTGAGACGTATCATAAGCGGCGTGCTGAGATCGAACGTATTTTCTCGTTTCAGGACACCGTTGATGGCTATGAACGCATCTTTTATGAACACGCGAGAAAGCAGGGATAGTCATGGTCGATCAAGCGCAAATTGCCCAGATGACGCGCAACGAAGCCGATATGGCCTTCAAGAAGCGCGTGCAAACCATCTTCGAGTGGGTTAATCCAACGGACGAGAGTGTGATTCTCGATATCCCGTGCGGGCGAGGCTTCTATCTCAATATGTTCCGCCATGTGTCCAACTGCACCATCATCAGCGCAGAGTTGGATTGGGGCGTGATCCAGAAGGCCCAGCGCAACGTGGGATCGCTCAACATTCCGATTCATCAGGCACGCATTGAAGAGATGCCCTATCCTGACAACACCTTCGATGCGGTGATCTTTTCGGAGATTCTGGAGCATATTGAGGATGATGTACGGGCGCTGAAAGAAGCCTACCGCGTCTTGAAGCCGGGCGGCGTGGTCGTCGTGACTGTGCCGCACGCCAATTATCCCTTCTGGTGGGACCCGATCAACAAGACGCTTGAAACGGTCTTCAAAACGCATATTCAGCACGGGCCGCTGGCGGGCTTGTGGGCCAATCATGTGCGCCTGTATACGCCGCTCGAACTGCGTCATGCCGCCCAGATGTCCGGTTTCACAGTGGAGCAAGAGCGCTCCTTCACGCATGATGCCTTCCCCTTCATCCACAATCTGGTGTATGGCTTTGGGATGCCGCTGCTCGAATCCGGCGCACTGCCCGACTCGATGGCGACGGCGGCCAATCGCCTGACGTTCGACAAAAATCATGGCAGCCTGTTGAATCCGATCAACCTGGGCCTTAAAATCTTCAATTATTTTGATCGCAAGAATAAAATTAACGAACCCGCCGGACGCAGCACCGTCAATCTCGCACTCAAGGGACGCAAGCCGTATGGCACAGCATGACCCAAACTTCCCAGACACGCCCACCCCACCATCGGGGTCATCAGAGGAGCTGCCGCAGGACATGCCTGCTGTTCCGCCTCTGTCAGACGATGCTCCAGACTTAGAAACTGCCGAACCACACGCCGATAAGTCGCCAGCCTCCCGCGTCCACCCGACGCATGTGAGCACGGAGTTGTTTCAGCAAGCCGATCTTGCGGGCGGCTTTGATGCCGCGATCCCGCAGGATGTCTTGCAGGCCAGCGAGACCGACGACCATGAGTCCCATGTCACGGATGAGGTCTTTCAACAGGCCGATCTCGCGGGCGGCTTCGATGCCGCGATCCCGCAGGATGTGTTGCAGGCCAGCGGGATCGATGATGAGCCGTTTGTGACGGATGAGGTCTTTCAGCAGGCCGATCTTGCCGAGCCGTTTGACGCGGACAGCGGACAGAGCAGCGACCTGATGCTGTTCGATGATGATTATTCGCCGCACCCCACCGTACCGCGCTCTGTTGTCAGCGAAGAGATTGCCCAGGCGCTGCATGATACCGCGTTCCAGGTGGATGAGTTTGGAGCCACCGCGCCTCTTACAGCGACATCAGACACCCCTGAAGATATGATCGAGCGCAGCTTTGACGATCTCAGCCTGTCGGAGGTGGTGGGGCTGTTCTGGCGTCAGCCGCGTGCGATTGTGGGCGCGGTGTATCAAATTCTGACTGACACATCCGACACGGCCTCAAAAAAAAAGGCCGTTTACGTCCCTAGCGCCGATGTGAATGAGCAGTCGCGCCTCAGACGGGGGCGCGTGTTTCAGCCTGATCTGGGCTTCCAGGAATATGTCATCCTGGGCCTGTATCTGATGAGCTATGTGCTGGCACTGTGGGGCTGCCTGTATTTTGTAGGCGACAACATCACCAGCCGCCAGGAAAACCGACAGCTTGTCGGCGGCTTCCCGTATCTGGTGCTGGCCGCCGTACTGTGGCTGTTTGCCGAAGTCACGGATCATCGGCATGGCCTGCGGGTCTGGGTGCGAAGCCGCCGCCCCGCCAATTGGTTGCTGATGGCGCTGCGGCTGATCCCGCTGATTCTGTGGGTGTGGGTCGTCATGCGCTGGATGGATGCCAGCGATGAGCCTGTCGATCAAAAGCAGCGCGTCCTCGATATGATCACGCCGACCTTTCCCATTTTGCTGGTGGGCATCGCAGCCTGGGCCATCATTGAAGGGCTGGCCTGGCTGATGAAAACACATCTGCCCGCCGCTGTCATTCCGCAGCCGTTCGTCGTGGATGACGATGCTGATCCCGTCGATCAAACCGCAGCACCCATTGAGCCGCTCTTCCCCATTTTGCGCTGGGACGATGGGCCGCTCCCCACGCTCGATCTGGACAAGCTCAATCCCGTCAAAATCTCCAGCGCAATCTGCGGCACGCTCCTTGCGCTCATCACCTGGGCAGGCACAAGCGGCAATCGCATGTCTGATCCGATCTTTTATGCGTGGATTGCCAGCGCTGTGCTGTGGGCCATCGCCCTCAGTCCCGATTCGTGGCAGCCGCGCCAATGGCTGACGCAGTGGCACACCCGCTTCACGGGAGCGTCGTTCCTGCGCGTCTCGCCCTGGGTGGTGCTGGCTGTGCTTGGCATCGCGGGCCTGAGCGTCTCGATGCGGCTGGATCGGCTGTATGGCGACCCGATGAAAGGGACGCGCATCCCGCCGGAGATGACCAGCGATCATGTTGAGAAAATCCTCGATGCCCAGCGCATCCTACACGGCCCTTCCTCGCCCCTGTGCATGAACGTTCCCAACTGCAACCGCGATATCTTCTTCGCCAACAACGGCGGGCGCGAACCGTTCCAGATGTATGCGCTGGCCTTCATCGCCAATCTGACGGGCCGCGACGTGGATTACAACCTGCTCAAGACGCTGGCTCTGATCGAGTCGCTCCTCAGTCTGCCCATCATTGGCTGGTTTGCCTGGGAAATTCTCGCCACCGAGAACCGCCGACTGCGCCTGACGTTTGCGTTGTTGGCGATGGGGCTGGTGGGCGTCAGCTTCTGGCATCTCAATATCACACG
>DAOTUR010000227.1:0-6012 GCA_034436915.1 Anaerolineae bacterium | reverse complement strand
TCTCAAGACACTTCACCACTCTGACGGCTATACCTACCAGAAAGGACAAGGCGCTCTCCCTCCCTATGCCTAAAGGCAGGGGTATCCCGCGCTGATTCGATGACTTCTTCTCGCCCCCTCATCCGTCTCATCAGCGCGTGTCTTGTGCTCAGTGCGCTCCTCATCGGCGGGATGCAGCCTGCGTCTTTCCAGGATGCCTCGCTCACAGGCTCGGTCAAGCCGATTGCCGCTGCCCTGCGAGTGCGGGCCGCGCCGCGTGAAAGCAGCGAAACCGTCGATACCGTGAAGGCCGAAACCACTGTGACGCTGTTGTCACGTACAGGCGATTCGCGCTGGTTGGAGGTCGAAGCCGGGAGTGCGCGGGGCTGGATGAATGCGACGTATATCCGTGTCACAGGCGATATTGCCACGCTGCCGATCAATCCTGCCTATCGCGTGCCGCTGGAGATGAGCGCCTATATTCACGGCATCACGGGCCAACTGCGCCTGATTTATGAGCAGGGGCAGACGATGGGCAATCGTGCCGATGTCTTCTCCAAAGTGGGCGACAGCATCACCGCCGCACCCCACACGCTGCATCCTGTCGGGGAGGGCCTGACCAATCTTGGCGCGTATACCTATTTGCAACCCGTGATTGATCTGTATGGGCACACCCTGGCCCGCGATCATAACGCCTTTGCCAATACGTCTCTTGCGGCCACCAGCGGCTGGACGACCACCGACGTGCTTGATCCCGCCCAGGCCCCGACGCTGTGCCAATGGGGAGAAGCGGCGCTGGACTGCGAATATCGTATTGTGCGCCCATCTATCGCCTTCATCATGTTCGGCACAAATGACGTGGAGCACATGACCTCTGCTCTGTACCGCACCAATATGGAGCAGATCATCACGCGCACATTGGCACGCGGCATCATCCCGGTTCTGACGACGATTCCGCCGCGCCTCGGCTACGAAAACAGTGTGTCGGCCTTCAATGCCGCGCTGTATGATCTGTCGCGGGCCTATAGCATCCCCCTGATCGATTACTACGCGACCATGATTGATCTGCCCGATTTTGGCCTGGATATTGATCATACCCACCCCAATATGCCGCCCCTCGGCTACGAGGGCTGTGCCGATTTTCGCACGCCCAATCTGCCGTTTGGCTATGTCATGCGTAATCTGAGCCTGCTGCAAGGCTTGTATGAGGTGTGGGAGGCGGTGGGGGAACCGGGGGTGTAGACCCCTTGCCAATTTCCCTCTCATTTGTTCTAATGCCCGCCATCAGAAAAGATGTTCCATCTGTCGCGGATATGTCTCATGCAAACCACTCTCTCTATCCCCACCCCAACCCGTTTTGATTACCTCACAACTGTCGACAGTCATGGTTGGCGTGATCTTGCGCCCTTTCGCTACGACCAAGACACGCAAACGCTGTTTCGGCGGCATCGTCTGGCCGATGGTGCGCCTATCGACTGGCAGGTGACGCAGAGGGCGGACGGGCTGCATCTCGTCATTGAGAGTCCGTCGCCGCTCTCCGACGCCGCCCATGACGAGATCAGGCAGGCGGTAGCGCGGGTCTTCGCCCTGGATTGGAATCCCGCCCCCTTTTATGAATCCCTGCGCGATCAGGCGGGCTATGCCTGGGTCGAACAAGGGCAGCATGGGCGGCTGCTCGTCACGCCGACGGTGTGGGAAGACGTGGCAAAGACGCTGCTCACCACCAACACGACCTGGGGCCAGACAAAAAATATGGCCGCCCGTCTGTGCACCCTCGCTGCTGATGGCTGTTTTCCTCTGCCCGCACAGATTGCCGCCTTCGATGCGGCGGATCTGGCGGCGAAGACGGGCATGGGCTATCGGGCGGCGTATCTGGTGGCATTGGCGCAGCGCGTGGTGTCAGGCGAGATCGATCTTGAGGCATGGTGCGACCAAGCGGCCCCGCAGATTGTGACCGCTTTGAAGGGGATGAAGGGCTTTGGGGCCTATGCCACAGGCACGATTCTGCGCCTGCTCAATCATCATGATGCGCTGGCGATTGATACGGTGGCGCGTTCCGCCTTCAAGCGTTTGACCGGATCACAAACAGCAGCAGATGCCGAGCTGCACGCCTATTATGCGCCGTTCGGGGCATGGCGCGGGCTGGTGCTGTGGATGGATTGCATACGGGATGAGGTGTAAGAGGGTGATTGTTAAAAATAATGAGGACATTGGGACACGGCATGGCCGTGTCTCTACAGGTGCGATTCTGCCAATTGAAGGCTGTAAGACAGCGTTTTTGTAGGGGCATGGCACGCCATTGCCCACACATCCGACCCACAATCCAGGATTCGCTCGTAGGGACGAGGCCCGCCGCGTCCACCCGCCAGACCCTCTAGAGGAGGATGGGATGAGGGGATTTACGCCATCCCAGGCAGCTTGATGGTAAAGCGCGTGCCTTTGGCGGGCGTGCTGTCCACTGTGATTGTGCCGCCCAACTGCTTGACGAGGCCGTACACAATCGGGATGCCCAGGCCGCTGCCCTTGTACTCGCGCACGGCATCGTTGTCCGAGCGGTAGTACATCTCGCCCAGTTTCGCCATTTCTTCAGGCGTCATGCCGATGCCGTTGTCTTCCACATGGATGACGAGCGTATTCTCCTCAGCCTCGGCAGACACTTTGACCGTCCCCGTCTCAGCAGGCGAATAGCGCAGGCCGTTCTCAATCAATTTATCGAGCATCGTGACCAGCAAATCGCCATCCACATTCAGAATCGGCAGGCCCGATGGCACATCAATCGTGAGCGTGCGGCCCAATTCTTTGGCGGTGGGCGTCATATCTTTTTCCACGCGCAGCGCCAGATTTTTGAACATATCCATCTTGGGATTGGGCTTGAGCGTCTTTTTGGTGAGCTTGTTGATCATGCCCACATCCGCCAGCAGCGTTTCGAGGCGCTTCACATTCGTCTTCACAACCTGGAGAAACTGCATCTGCATCTCATTCAGCGCCCCCATCGAGCCGAGCATATCGACATAGCCTTTGATCGACGTGAGAGGATTCCGCAGTTCATGGACGGCATGGCCCACGAAGAAAGCTTCCTTCTGGGTGAACTCAACCAGATCAGACGGAACCGCTGCTTCCGCCGCTTTTTTGGCGGCCTCGTCGTGCTCGGTGCGGGCTTGTGCCAGTAGAGCCTGGATCTCTTCAATCTGGCCGGGCAGACGAAAGGGAATCAGCGTGCCCTTCTGCGCGGCCTCATGAAGCTCTTTCAATTTATCGGTGGCGTTTTGCAGCGAGTCAGTCATATTGAGCAAGTCCTACGCAGCGCGGTATAAAATCTGGGATGCATGATTGTCCCCATTGTAATTCACGTTGCGCGAAAGCACACCTTACCATGCGAAGCTAACGCGGCTCAATTTTGGAGCATTCTAATAACTCACCTTACGCACCCCCCATAAAATGATGCCGAGAGCGCTGGAATGACCGTCAAACCCTTCCTCCTAGCCCCTCCGCACTGTTCAGAGAGGGTGAGTAAAACGCTTGAAGTCCCTCTCCACAACGTGGGGAGAGATTTAGGGAGGGGTAAACTGCGTAAGGTGTGTAATAACCAGTGGTCATAAATCCCAGATAGGATTGGCGTAGGGGCGCGGTATACCGCGCCCCTACAAAGATGCTTTGGCCCGTTAAGAACTCTTGGTGATCAGAAATCGAGCTTCCGAGTATCTATTTTGACAATGTCACATTGAACATTTGTTCTATAAAGCCAAGTTCAAAGCATAGATGAGCGGGACCCAATATTTCATTAAATTACAAAAAATTCTCGCTTATTTTTAGAACATTTATGCAATGTGACATTGTCAAATTATTCAGCTCTCCATGCAACAAAATCCCTTGTAGGGGCGCGATATATCGCGCCCACGCCAAATCTCCTACAAATTAATTTGACATTGTCAAATTAATTACGCTTCCGAATTTGATTTCCTGAACCAAAACGATCACAAAATCGAGAAATGCACCATTGGTTAATAATGGCTGAAATTGAAGTGTATAGACCGACGGAGTGGACAAGGCCGGCGAGGGGTTGGGATGTGGTGAGCGTCAAAAACGTATAAAAATCTTTACTTGAGAAAATAGGGTAACAGAGACGAAATCATTGAGCGCTATAATAGAAATATCGCGTCATGCTGCTATTTGAGATTCTATGCCATGAAGATTAAACCCACCGCCATCGTCATCGCAGACATCAGCGGCTACACCAACTTTGTGCGCCAGCATGGGACAAGCCTGCTCCATGCCGAACAGATCATCACCGATCTGCTTGAAACCATCATCGAAACATCGGCTCATCCGCTCACCCTCAACAAGCTCCAGGGCGACTCGGCGCTGTTTTATGCCAGCGTCGATGATCGCTCAGAGGTCGCGCTGATGACACGCGATGTGCTGCGCCAGACGAATGCCTTTTTTGAAAGCTTTTATGTCAAAGAGCGCGAATTATTGGCCTGCCGCCTGTGTTTGTGCGATGCCTGCCGCAATGTCGGCCAACTGCGCCTGAAGGTGGTGCTGCATGTGGGCGATGTGGCCTTCAAGCAGGTGCGCCAGTTCGAGGAATTGGCGGGCGAACCCGTGATCGTGGCCCACCGCCTGATGAAAAATTCAATCCCGACCCGCGAATACCTGTTGATGACCGACACATTTTATGCGGCCAGCGGCGGATTGGCTGAACGCACACCAGAAAGCCGTCGTGAAGTGTGCGAAGGCGTGGGGTCGGTGGCCGTAAAAGTCTATTACCCGTCGGGCACAGACAGCGGCGAGTCGATCCCGAAACCTACCCTGATGGATAGGCTGAGGCTGCATTGGCGTGTCAGCAGCTATGCGATTCGGCGCGGCCTGGGCATGAAACCCGCCTATGAATTCAAAAATATCCCCAAATAAGCTGATGCTGCTGTCATACCCTGACGGTGAGGCGATTTGCGGGATCGTCGCGACCTTTAACATCACCCGATCAGCCTGTGTTCTATGTTCATCGACAGTGATCAATATTTCTCATAATTGGCGAAAATTGACCCTTTATCACCTCTTAAGACCTCATAAATTGAGAAATTCTTACACAATTTTTATGAAAAAACGTTCTAAAAATCAGCAATTTGGTATATACTATTTCTACTCTGTGACGGAACAGCGATGAGGTTTCTCAAAACACTTTCGCCGACAGACGGACGTGACATACGTTCATCGATAAGTTGCTTTCAGGCATCATTATGATGCAGAGGACAAGTTGCTATGCCTGGATATTTTCAGCAGACGATCATCGTAGGTGCGGTGGGACGCGACCCAGAAAAACACGAAACCAAAGCGGGGCAGATGTTTACCACCTTCTCCGTCGCCGTTACCGAACGCTGGCGCGACCAGAACGGCCAGGGCAATGCCGATAACGGTCAGTACAATGAGCGCACAACCTGGTATTCCTGCTCGGTGTGGGATCGTCAGGCCGAAAATGCCCTGAATCTGATCCGCAAGGGCCAGAATCTGATGGTCATCGGCACCGTGAGCGCCAGAGGTTACATGGACAAAAACAATCAGGCGAGTGCTTCGCTCGATTTGCGCGTGCAGAACTTCAAGCTGCTCGGTAATCGCGGTGGCGATGGCAGCGGCGGCAGCGGTGGGAGCGGCGGCAGCGGTGGGAGCGGCGGCGACGAGTACGAATCCGACTACGGCGGCCAACCTGCCTATGGCAGCAGCAGCGGCGGCAGCAGTGGTGGCAGCAGCAGCAGCAGCGGCGGGAACGTCAACCGCGACGAAGACATCCCCTTCTAAAGTCACCCTTCAAATAGACCCAATCACAAAGAGCCATCGCAGTAAGCATCCCCATCCCTAAAGGGAGGGGCTTTTAGCCCCAATGCTTACCAGACTTGGCCTGAGAAGGCTCCGTTAGAGGCGAATACATAGGCACTTCGGGATGCCTCACCAGTTCCGAACTCTGCGGTGAACGATTAAACAGGCGGCTTGGGAGCCAACCGTGTCGTTCACACAAAACCGTCTCATAACGTTGTCGAG
>DAOTUR010000226.1:0-6557 GCA_034436915.1 Anaerolineae bacterium | reverse complement strand
CCTGTTGGGTAACGATGGCTGGTTAATACCGTCATTGTACCAAACAGGACTCTCCAACACCTCTTCAAACCTGTTTTTTCGACCCCTTTTATTACACTTTGAATTATCAAACGGCTTCTTAGACAAACTATCGAGAAACAGTCTTCATTGATCCGATCTGCATTGCTTGTGTATGACTTTTATAAACTCAGATGAACTCAGGAGATAACCATGCCAGCCCGTTTTAAAAGCGATAGTATGACCTTGCAAAAACATCCCAGTGCCCCCACCGCGCCTGATAGTGGTGAAGTGGCTTTGTATGTAAAACAGGACGGGAAACTGTATAGCCGTGACAGCAGTAATACAGAAACCCCGGTGGGGGGTTCAGGGGCAATGAGTCTGCCACTGCCGACATTACGCAATTTTTGGATCGTGCGGGCTGCCAATACTATTCCCGAAAGCATTGGAATAGCGAATCCTACTACAACAGTGGCAACAGAAGCCAATGACGTGGATTCGACTTACATCAATTACAGCGTCGCCGCAGCCGTTAATACGGTCGGTGGGTTTATCACGCCAACCCCTAATCTGGTCCGCCGTCAATATAGTCCGACGCTTGAAATGATTGTTCGAACCTCTGGAGATGTGTCTTCCATTCGCCTGTGGCTGGGTCTTGTCAGTACTGCCGCCGGGGTTACCATAACAGATGCCCTGCCCGCAGCGACAGCGGGTTGCCTGTTCCGTTTCTCAACCAACGTGCCAGATGGCGGTTGGGTTGGGGTGTGTGGGAATGGGACAACCCAGTCTGTAACGTCCACACTCGCGCCGATCACGCCGAACACACGCTACCTTCTGCGTCTTCGCATCCAGGAAACGCCGACCCCAACCGCCTATTTTTCGGTCAACAATGGTCCGGAAACGGCACTCACCACAAATCTACCCTCCGACGTAACGGAACTGGGATTTCAGGTGCGTTTGGCAAATACAATCGCGGCCATTCGTGACATGAGATTCAGCCGGGCCGTTTGTACGTTCGATTAAGCCAGTAGCATTTACCGCACAACCTCAAATTTGGAACGATCGATTTGAGGTTGTGATTTTCTAAATAAACTCATTGGGATTAAAAATACTATGGCAACTCTTAATGCTCCAACAACGGAAGCCCTGAAACAAGCGATCCTGGCAGCTCGTGCGGCTGGGGGGCAACATACCATTAATTTGCGGGCTGGAGCGACCTATCAGCTTAACGCCATCTATCAGGAAGTTGGCGTACCCCAGCTACATGGCGATTCAGGCTTGCCGCGTATTCAAGGATGCCAAATTTTTATTAATGGCAACAATGCCATTATTGAGCGCATCGGTGCCGCAGAGTTTCGGATTTTCCATATTGTTAACGGGGCAAAGCTTGAGATCACGAACCTCACCCTGCGCAATGGACGTCTCCCGTCCTATCCCTCAGTGGGAACTTATGGGGGTGCCATCTACAATGCTGGGCAGCTGATTGTCAGACATTCTACCCTGGAAAATAATCAGGCTGATTACGGGGGTGCGATCTATAATGGCGGTTCTAATGATACAAAAATTTACAACTCAACACTGCGCCTCAATAAGGCCTCAGAAGGCGGCGCGATCTGGAACTGGCTTAACGGAAAGTTATGGGTTGAATGTAGTTTGGTCGCGGATAATGAGGCGAGTCGAACGGGTGGGATTGAAAGTCATGGCCAGACGACAGTCACACAATCCTATTTGATTCACAACCTTGCAACAGGTGTTGGTTCATCACATTCTGCCGATCCAGGCCAAGGCGGTGGGGCCCTAACCTGTCGCGCAGGTTCCTTGAACGTCTCGTCAACTGAATTACGCGATAATGAAATGTTGAAAGACGCCTTCGGGAAGGGGGCTGGCGCAGTTCATGTTGGCCAGGGACAAGCCACTTTGACCAATAATCTTATTCACGGCAATAAGGCGCACGCGTCCACAGCGGTGGTTTTCAACGCCACTGGGACACCTGTGAAAGCGTTTCGGAATTGGTGGGGGTCTAATAATGGCCCTGGGGGTGTTGGACCAGGATCGGGCGACTCGATCAGTGCCAATGTTACCTATACCCCTTACATAACGACGGCCAACAACGAAAATATAGGTCCGCAAAAATGCGATGTCGGCCAGTATAGTGGTGCTGGGGCTGCTCAAACCTCTAACCCGGTCAGTTTGTTGGACGGTGAAAAAAGGTTTGATGAGACAGATTTGAGTTTGACAACTCCGCATCAGCCTTTGCAGTTGATTCGCTCTTATCGCCAGAATAGTCAACCGAACCCTGACTTCCAGTTCATGGGTCTCGGCTGGACGCATAATCACGTTTACCGCCTGGTGGTAACGCCGATTGCGGGACAGACAGGCTATGAACAAATTGAGGTGACTTTGCCAGGCGGGAGTCAGCTGAAGTTGTATGAGGATGCGCAAATTGCAAACCGCTTTACACCAGCGCTCGGGGCCTCATCTGTCATCCTCTACGATCCGGGGATGGATCGCTATACTCTCACCACAACCGATCAAAACCAATATATTTTTGCCCTCTATCAGGACGGCGCGACAACATCGTATCTGCTCATGGAGCGTATTTGGGCCAATGGCAAAAAGTGGATGTACAGCTACACAGCACTTAAGCTGCTGAGCGTTCAAGACACCTATGGCAATCAACTCACGTTCACATATTATTCTGCAGGGGATTATCGTGCGGGCCAGCTGAAGCGGGTGACAGACCACACTGCCCGTTTTGTCGAATTCGATTACACTCCTGAAAAAATCGCGGGTGTCACAGTCTCTAATCCGAAAGCGCTTCTCGCTCAAGTGACAGACGTCAGGGGCTATGACTGGCACTATATTTATTACGGTCAAGCCACAATTGATGCCAATGATGCCAACTTAAACAATAAATTTGTGGCCCGCCGTTCGCCACCGCTTGTCTCGGCTGATCCTCTGAGCCGCATTACGCTTGAGCAGGTCAGCTATGGGTTTGTAGGAAGTCTGCTGAAAGAATTGACTCAAGAGCGCGGTATTGCCTCTGGTGACTTGCCTTTGGAAGAAACCAAATTCAAGTTTTACGTCAATAATGAGGCTAAAACGGAGCAAAAGACGGCAGAGCAGGTGACAACCCATTTCTTTGATCGGGCTGTCTATCTGGGAGTGGCGGATCCCGCAGGACACATCACCCAACAAGTCAATGCTGTCAACTTTCGCCCGATTGAACAGGTCGATGCCAATGGCCATGCCACGGCGCTGCTGTGGAGCGGTGACGGCAAACAACTGAACGCTGTGACAGATGCCATTGGGAATACCACCGAATTCATTTATGACAGCGACACGCGCCTCACACAAAGCGTGGATGCTGAAGGCCAGGTGACACAATATACCTATGAAAGCGCTGCGGCACCGCGTCAGCCCACACGAGTTAAAGTTTTGAAAAATGGCGTTGTTCAACGCTGGCAAGAATTTGCTTACGATACTGATGGACAGGCGCTCAGCGAAAAAACTCTTGATCCGATCAATGGCACAACCGTTTTACAGGAAGTCACTCGCGCCTATGTCCCTTCCGGCAATGGCACAGGGTTGCTACAAAGTGTGGTGCAGAAAGACATTGGAGGCAGCAACGACATCAGTACGTTCTATACCTATGATGGACTGGGGCGGGCGAAAAAAATCCAGCAGTCAAGTAATTTTGGCAACTGCGATACCAGTTTTACCCTTTACGATGCGGCAGGTAATGTATTGGCCAGCATTTGCAACTATAACCCAGGTACCAGCAGCGAGCCAACGACTGTCGCCCAGGCTATTGCTCTTTTCGACCCTCAAAATCCGACCAAAAACAACGTGACGACTCATGACTACGATGTGATGGGTCGGCGCATCAGCACAACGTCCAATGCTGGAGCCAATTGGGCACAAACGAGTTTTACCGTCTATGATGCGCTCTCTCGGGTCGTCCTCACTGTCCAGAATTACAATGTTCCGCTTGGAACGTCGACTCCTGATGCCTGGGTATTTGAAAATGGCATGTGGCGGGATGGTGCAGTGGGAACACCCATTCCCCATGGGGGGGAAAACAATCAAAATCTGATCTCAGCGATGGCCTACAACGCCCGCGGGTTGGTGCGCTGGCACCAGGATACTCTCGGCCATGTAACCCTCATGGGCTATGATGCTGCGGATCGCCTCGTCAAAGCTGTGCAGAGTGCCAGCAATATTGAATATGACAACGACTATACCTACGATGGTCAGGGCCAGTTGGTCGGCGATCCTGATCTAAGCAGCTATGTTCCCAACGACATCGCAGATCAAGACATTATCACCCGACAAGTCTACGATGCAGTTGGCAATCTCGTTCAAAGTATCGATATCCGGGGCCTTTCTTCATTTACAGTCTATGATGTTTTAAACCGACCTGTTCGTACGGTTCAGAACGCCAAAGCCTCAGCCACCATCGCTCTCAATGTGGGTGATCCCGGTTATGACTCCCGCAACGATCCACGATCTTTTGATAATCCTAACTCGTGGGAAACCAACGAAGATTATGAGCCCTCGGTCGATGCAGATCGGGATCAGATCAGTGAAACACGCTACGATGCGATGGGACGGATGATTCGCACGCGGCGGTTGATGGAGTCACGCGCCTATTCGAGAGTGTGGGATGTGACGCTGTATGGTTACGATGCTCTCGGACGACAGGTTCGGACCATTCAACATGCCAGTTTCCCAGATTATAATATTGGCAATGATCCGGATCTAAGCGACTATGCTTTGAGCGGGGCATCAGATCAGGATCATCTCACCCGCACCGAGTACGACACCACCGGACGGGTTCTCAATGCCATTGATATGAATGGCCGTGTCACACGTCAGATCTACGATGGCTTGGGTCGTGTGATCCGCACCATCACCAACTATGTGCCACAGGGCACGCCGGTTGTCGAACCGAATCTGTGGCAGTGGAATAATACGGCGGCGCGATGGGAACTTCCCAACGGCACACCCATCGAATATAGCCTTAATTTCGATCAGAATCAGGTCACTGACATCCAGTATGACCTTAACGGTCGTGTCGCCTTCACACGCGGCAGCGCCGGACGGGTAAGCACCAGCGGCTACGATACGCAGGGGCGCAGCATTATCAATGTGCAGAATTTCGTTGATGCGATCCCGGCTTATGCGGAACGCTATGACTGGACGTGGATCAACGGGGCCTGGATGGACAAAGCGTCAGGCGGCGTCATGATCCAGGGTGGCGCTGGCTTTGATCAGAACCGCGTGGGTGGCACAACCTATGATAATCAAGGGCGAGTGCTGTTCACTCGCGATGCTCTCGGTCAGGTGACATACTCAGTCTACGACAGCATCGGACGCCAGATCCGTACCATCCGAAACTATAATGTCCAAAATAACGTGTCCTTGCAAGCCGTTGACCCTGCCGGGTGGCGCTGGAATGAAACCAGTCTCCATTGGGAGTTCCTGTACGATGTGACAGGCCCGGTTTGGAATCCCGTTGATCACGGCATAGCCAACGATCAAAATCTCATCAGCGCGATCACGTATGACCTACTGGGTCGCGCGATCAGCACGCGTGATACGGTAGGGCGGCAGACCCGTGCTGCTTACGATAGCGTTGGGCGGCGCATCATACAGGTCGTGAATTACACCGCCTCAAGTGATCCGGCGTTCTGGGTGTGGGATAACACTGATGGGTGCTGGGAATACCGTCCTGATCAGACGACCAGTGTCCCGATCACGCATGGGACACAGCAAGACGAAAATCTCACCAGCCAGACGGTATACAACAAGGCTGGACAGGTTCTCAGCACCCGTGATGTGCGGGGCACGCAAACCATCATGACGTATGATGCAGCGGGCCGCACTCGTGAAATAATGGGCACTGCCGGAACAGCGTTAGCGACCTCCAGCTATGTGAATTATGACAAAGCCGGGCGCGTGCTGCGGCGTATTGCCAATTATATCCCGCAGCCAGACGTATCGCCCGAAGCCTACAACGGCGTATCGTGGGACTTCAACCCGGATACCCATGGGCGTGATAACGACCAGAATCTCATCACCATCTCGCTTTATGACCGTGCCAGCCGTGCTGCCAAGACAATAGATGCCCTCGGTCACACGATGGAGACGACCTATCGCAAAGATGGACAGATCGACACCATGATCGATCCTCTGGGATTGAAAACCGTCTATCGCTATGATGGCTTAGGGCGACGTGTCCGCGTCGTGCAAAACTACGTGCCACAGGGCAGCAGCGATCCTAAAGACTGGGTTTTTGAAGCAGGCGTGTGGAAGCAGCTCAATGGCACGGCCATTCAGCATGGCACGAAGAACGACCAGAATATTATCGTTGTTGTAACTTACAATGCCGAAGGTCAGATGAGCAGCCTGCGCAATCCCAAGGGTGCACTCACCAGCTATACCTATGACGCATTGGGCCGACGCACTAGTCTGACCAATCCGCTTAATACCGCCTGGTTGACAGCCTTTACGGAGGCCAACGGCACCACGCGCACAACACAAACGCTGCCGGGGGG
>DAOTUR010000225.1:0-2121 GCA_034436915.1 Anaerolineae bacterium | reverse complement strand
AACGATCTTTACTGGATTTTACTGCACATTGAATTTCATGACGAGTTTTTTGGAACACTGATACAGCGGGGGCATTTTCGCAAGAACATGTCCTTTTGCTTCCAGAAAAACGAGCGTTTGTTTGGATTAGCTCAAGGCATCTGTTGGCTGGGGAGACACATATCAGACGTTAATCACACTACGCAGCTAAATCGACTTCGATCCTCTGAAATATACCTTTTCGAGGGGTTATGCAAAAAACCCCAACTTCCCTGCCTGAATGGACAGAACCACCTGCATGATATCCTGCCAATGATCTTCAATGAGCTTCCAGCGGATAGGGTCGCCAAACAGATCATCGATATGCTGATAGGTGGCCTCTTTGCGAGGACGAAAAAGGATCAGGTCTTTCCAGTTACGGATACGGGGCATAAGGTCGATGCCCAGCAGGTGGGCCAAGGCGAAAATAGCAGTGGATTGCCCCTGCGTGTCGGCATGGTAAATATCGGGTTGAATATCGGACTTGTTCTTGAAGAGCAAATCGAGGAAATGAACACCTTCCCAAACACCACAGGTGATGAATTCGCTGAACAGGGCCATATACTTGTCTGAGATGTAATGGAAGGCAATCCCGCCGTAGATGCCATACCGGATGTGATATTGAGCATTCAGATTATTAGTGAAGATCTCAATCGGTGTGCCGTCAGCACTGACCCGTTTGCCTGTTCCCCAGAAGCGCGGCAGATCAAACTTGTTGTAGAGATTGATGATATCCCGCCGCGACAGCTCCAGTTTTTCAGAGGTCACATGATAGCGATTAATGTGGGAAAGTGTTTTGGCACTGATCGATCCCTGCATATGACGTGCGGCCTGAGCGGCTTCGAGGTTACAGCCAAAGGTAAAGGCGGTCATGATGTAGGTCATGACAGGATCTTCCAACATGTCCTTTCCCGAACGTAATCCCCAATGACGACTCCACTCTGTCCAATGCTGGACATTGCGTAAGGCTTCCATAATCGTGCGTTCCGGCATCCTCAGCTTCAGTGTTTTGAGCAGTTCTCTGGCTCCCGCTGGTGACTTTTTCGCTCGGATGCGCTTGAGGGCAAACTCGCCTTTAGCATTGATGTGAAGCTGTCCGTTTTGGGGATAAGTATGATCCACCCGCCGTGCCTGCTTTTCAAGCCGGTTTCGAAGGGTGTTGACAAAACCTTTGGCGGTGGATTTAAATCCCAATCGCAAACAATACTCGGCCAGTAGTTTTTCACATTCCGACCATGGTAGCAGCCTATCACGGGTGTCGGCATAATCCTGGGAGTTGGGAACGTAAATATCACCGGATTTCAATTCATTCGCCAGACAGGAAAAGATACAGACTTCCAGAAAGCGTCGGTTCAGGCTGGGATTTTCGGAATCTGTCCCCTTGATCAAGCGTCGCCATAGTTTGTTGGTAAAACTGAGATCAAGTGTCCCTGACAGCCACGCACGCGTTTTGGTGTGATGTTCGTTGGCAAAATTGAAAGCCTCAATCAAACGGTTGTCCTGAGTGGTTGCGCGAATATCGAGAATATTGATCAGGGAGAACAGCAGTGAGCGATGGGGTCGATAGAACCGTTCAAGCAGCGGCAGGTAATTGTTGCCCCGATAAGCTGAAATCGCCTCATAATCATCCCATAACTTGTCTACACCACCTTTGATTGAAATAAGCTTTCGTACTTCGCGACCTAACTCGGCATCATCTGGGGTCATTGCTGCCCGGTGGAGAATCAGTCCCAGAATATCCGCCATATTATCAGACGTTTGTTGCTGGTGTTTACGCAGCACTGCCAATGCTCGCTTGCCCTGTTTGTGGATACGTGACATGCGCCGCAGAAACATTTCCACCAGATCATCCCGTGCCCGCATTTGCGCCTGATGCAGCAGACAAATGAGGTAGGTGTATCGTTTGGCTCGTCCGAGTTCCTGCAACCGGTGGACATCGAACAACTGCGCTTCTGTGCCGAAATGGACAATTTTGGTCGGTAAAAGACCATCAAGGAGTCGGTTAACATCAATGATCGATTGAAGTTGCGTGAGTCTCTGGTAGAGTGTCCGCATGTGAGAGAGGGTGGGGCTGCCGGGACCCTGCTTGAGCATATTCAAGGT
>DAOTUR010000224.1:0-4381 GCA_034436915.1 Anaerolineae bacterium | reverse complement strand
ACCCATAATTACGTTCGCAATAATAGTTTATTATGAGAGATTACGTGTGAAATGACAGGCGGGGAAACCGGAACACCCCAGAAATTCGCCGCGTGAGCCGCGCCGTTTGAGTAGCGGTTTATGGCACTGAGGACAGACGCCATGTTTGTTGGTTACAGGTGTTGTGGCCAGTGATTTTGACGAAACAGGGGTCTTGGGGAGCGTCGCAGCCCTGGCTGTCCGTTGCATTTTTTGATCATCTTCCACAACTGGAATATCTCCCTGTGAAGTGGTTGCCTCCTTTTGCCCAAGCGTGGCTTGAATCACCGCTGACCCGAACAGGGGAGACACCTGCGCCCAGAAGCCACGCAGATAGTCAGGCCCATTCTGTGTTCCCGCGGCAATCTCATCCAGCGCGGTTTCCATTTGTGCTGTAAATGCTGTTTCGAATAAACCTTTAAGTTTGCTATCCAGCACTGTATGAACCTGTTTGCCGAGGACGGTAGCCGCCAGTTTGCGTTTGTCGACGTCGACATAACCGCGTTCCTTGACCGTCGCGATGGTCTGCGCGTAGGTCGAGGGCCGCCCCACGCCATGCTGTTCGAGGGCTTTAACGAGCAGAGCTTCGGTGTAAGGGGCTGGTGGTTTGGTGAAATGCTGTGCGGGCGTGAGCTTGAGCGCCTGAACGCGTTCGCCCACTGTGAGCAGCGGCAGTTGCGTGTTGATAGGCTCATCGTCATCGCTGTCGATATCATCCGTCCGTTTGATCTGGTCTTTTTCTTCGCTGTAGTTGTAGAGGCGGAGAAAACCGTCAAAGGCCAGCTGTGATCTTTTGGCGCTGAACTCGCCACCCGCCGCTTTGAAGAGCGCCGTGATTGTCCAGTATTCTTCCGGCACGAAGGTCGCAATCGCCTGATCGCGTTCCACGACCAGCCGCAGCGCCACACTTTGAACCCGCCCCGCTGAAAGCCCCTTTCCTGGCACGAACTGCCACAGAAAGCGTGAGGCCGGAAATCCCACCAATCGATCCAGCAGACGGCGGGCTTCTTGGGCAGCCACCAACTGCTGGTCAATCTGACGTGGCTTGGCAAACGCCGCTTTGACGGCGCTTGGTGTGATGGCGTCAAAGGTCACCCGCTGCATCTTCGCGGATGTCTTGGCTCGATTGAGCAGGCCCGCAATATGGTGACTGATGGCCTCGCCTTCTCTGTCGGGATCGGACGCCAGATAGATGATTTTGTAGGGCTTTTGGGCCTCACTGCGAAGACGTTTGGCAACGTCGGCTTTCATGACCGCATATTCGGGTTGCATCGTATCAACATTGATGCCGAACGCGGTGCGGGGTAAATCAACAACGTGGCCCATGCTGGCGATGATCTCATAATCTGCGCCGAGAATGGCTTTGAGCTTCTTGATCTTGCCGGGTGACTCAAAGATCACCAGATACAGTTTTGCCATAAGCATCTCATTTTCAAGATGGAATTGATACGTGTCTCAGCCTGTCTGCCAACGAAGGCGCATTTTAGCGTTACATAAATCGTTATATCAATAAATTCTCAATCAAGTGGACAAAATCACGCGGCAGCTCAGGCTGATATTTCAGCCAGCCCTTGTCGCGGAACTCCGCCGCCAATTTCGCTTTCAAGCCGGGACGGGCTGCGCCAATGCGGGCGGCTTCCATCTGGCACACCTTCCAATCCGCAAATGACCAGCCTTTGAGATCGTGCGGCGCGACCTGCCGCGAGATCAGCGCCTGCGCCTGCGCCATCCAGAACGCCACCAGCCGCGCACTCATGCCCTCCCCCATCTGCGATAAGCCCACCAGACGTGCGGGATCAGCCTGCGCCAACTGGCGATACTGCGTGATGCCGACAGCGTTCAGGCGCTCGGCCCGCCATGAGCCGATGCCTTTGATGGCTGTGAGATCATCAGGCCGCAAGTTCTGCGCGTGAATCGCTTGGAGCAGGGCATCATACGACGGTGAAGGCTCCTCGATAGTCTGTGATTTATTATTTGCGATAAGTGAGAAAGATTTCTGCTGCATGGGGTCATCGTGTAAGCCGCCATACCAATCCGCCGCTGTGCCATCCAGCCGCCGCCAGATACATTCGTGCGTGCGGGGCGTGAGCGCAAAGCGCGAGGGCTGCTGCCGACACAGCACTGCCGTCGGCTTGTGCGCCAGAAGATGCGCCGCCAATCCACGAATGGCCGGGTAGCGCTGGCCCTCTGCTTGCAGCCAGGAACCAGGGGTGAGCGTGCGCGATTGGGCATTTTTCTGCACGGCAGGCCAGTTTTGCGGCTGATTGAGCATGGCCCAGGTCAGCGGTTCATACGCGATGACGGGCGTCACGACCACGCCGAGACTGGCGTTGTAGCGAAAAATCGAGCGATGTGAGACGTTGAGGCGTGCCGCGTGCCACTGATACGAGAGTTCTGGTTGAGCGCGGGCAATCAATGCCCGGTGCAGCGCAAGGCGATAGGTGCGTTCGGTGCGAAGATCGTCAGCAGACAGGGCATCGTAAGAGCCGATATTGGCATCAGCCACGCCACACACCCGCTGTACATGGTCAAGCGAAGGGAAACGATACACATTTACCGCTCGCCCCCTTAGAACAAATGTCTTGTTCGGAGAATTGAATCTCCTATTGTCACCCTCCCTAACAGGGGTTTTGTTGTTATGGCTATCCGAACTCGTTGTGCTACGCTCAAATAATCTCAGCCCATTCATGATTGACAAGCGCCCTGAGAGCACGTCCAACACCGATGAGCGGCCAATGCCATAGGCGGCGGCAGTCTCAACCGCTTCGCTGGTGGTGAAGCGGCGATCTTTTTGCCAGCCTTCCAGCAGCAGCGCATCGAGTAGGCGGGCTGTGATGGTGGAGTTTTGCTGTTGCAGCAGCGTCTCACGGATGCCATTGGGCAAGCCTGCGCCCGTTGTAACACGCTCAATGCGGGCGGTATGGGTCTGTGTGCGGCGGTAGGCGCTGGCGATGGTGTCTTGGGCCTCCTGCTGGCGTTCGCGGGCGCTCTCTGGGGCGTGCGGGCCATTGGCAGGCATGATGACATGCAGCGGGATGAGAGCGTTTTGCGCTTTGCTCTGGTCGATGCCCCGGCGGGCGGCTGCAAGGCTGGTGCGATACAGGGCATTGTTGCGGCCCTGTATTTTTGCGCTGGTCTGGTAGCTGGTAATGAGGCGGGCCATATCCTGGCTCTGTGTATTGGCCGCTGTGGGATGACTGCCCGATATATCGCTGCTCTTCATCCACTGTTGCAAGGCGGCGTACTCGCTGTCTGTGAGCTTATGGATGGCTGTATCGACAGCGACGGTGTAGCAGTGCTCGTTGACGATAGAGCCAGCGCCCACGACCAACGAGCCGCGTGCCAGCAGGTCGCCGCCGGGGATTTTGCGTGTGCTTACGGCGGCGGTTGTGCGGAGATAGACGTGGTAGCCGCGCCGCGTTTTCACGGTATAGGTGGGCGGGAGATGAGAGAAAAGGGCAGCAAAATCAGTGTAGGCACTGTCGGAATCGAAGTCCAGGACGAGCAGGCCCTGGCTGGCCGGGCCGCACAGGATGCCATAAGATGCATAGTCGCTGCCGCTGAACCAGCGCTGGAGATCGGCCTGGGTTGTGCCCTGGCGCTGATATTTCGTATAGGCAAATCCCTGTGACGGGCGTTTTCCGCTTAGAGGAATGATAGAACAGCCCAGACGGATTGAAACATCTTCGATAAAGCGGTATAATGAAGGGAGTGTTATACTGGGTTGCATAGAACCTTCCTTCGAGTTCCAAGCCCCAATTGATGCGCCGAAGACTTCTTTCTGGTTGTAGGCCTCAATTGATGAGCTATAGACTCCTTTCGGGTTCCGGGCTCCCATAGAGTGGCCGAGACCTCCTTTGGAGTTCTTGGGTACAAAGTCAGTGCTTTGCAGCGTGAGGGGCAATGAGACCTGTTTGGCAGACTGGTAGGTGTGTTCTGGAGAAGTTTCCTAGGCTTTCCGCCAGACACACTGTGAGCCGCTGAGAAGTCGATTTGCCCCCTACACCTTTTTCTCCTGGTGTAGGACATAATGGCCTCGTTTTAGTAAAAGATCTCTAACCCTCTTCGATAAATGTGTTTCACAACTTGTATAGGTTCTTTCTGAATGCGGATATTGAGCCATTTTAGTCAAACTATCAGATGTTTCAAACCTCCCCCACAATCGACCTATTGTGTAATCTAACAAAACCGACTACACTATTTTAGGTATCTTCGTCGTCTTTGAAAAAACACAAAGGTTGTCCCTAGGTGGCTTTCCAGAGTTCTGACGTTTTATAGATACTGCGATTGTTTAATCTGGTATGCCCGTATTGTTGTACGGGCTTTCGCTTTCCCAGCGATGGTTGGTAAACGTATTGTCGAT
>DAOTUR010000223.1:0-6152 GCA_034436915.1 Anaerolineae bacterium | reverse complement strand
AAATCTGCCTTTTTGAAGCAAATTTGACTCCAAAACTTGGCTTATAAAAGGTCACAAAGTGCCAAATTTGGTGAAAATCCTGCTTTTTTAGGTACTCTGAATTTTGGCGAAGGTATTGAATATTGGTAAAGGGTTATCCTATTTTATTGACTGTATAGGACTAAAGTCCTGAATTATAAAAAAATTATAATGTAACCGTGTTGGGACTCACATTCGCTACGGCAAACCGAATCAAAAACGGCGACCCGATTGGGCCGCCGTTTTTCTGTCCTGAGAATGCGCTTACTTCTCAGTAGGAACGTTCAGAGCGTCCCAGTCACCCTTACCAATGAACTTGGTCAGCTTACGGCTGTCATCCGTTGTTGCGCGGAGACCGTAGCGCAGGCCGCTCTTGGTATCGAATGTGACCTTGCGGACATTCTTCTCGTCGATCATGACTTTCTTTTTCAATTTGAGATCGTAAAATTCGATTTCCATAGCGCACTCACTCATGAACTGAATTTGATAAGCGTTGTTCCTAGCGTAGTACAAATTCAAAATGAGCGCAAGCGTTCTAGAGATGAATTCGATGATATTCTATAAGAAATTTCATAAATGCCGCGTTTATGACGATATTCTGACAGCGATCTAACTAAAGTGAAACCAATTTATGTGCCTCAAGTCCCGTTCGATCCTGCCTGAGAACATCATCATTCGTGGGATCATTCTCCTGCTGGCGGGATTGAGTCTGCTCCTGTTGATCGCCCCTCGTCTGATCAGCGAAAATATACAGCCAAAAACACAGGCGGGGCTGGCTGCGCTGGGGCTTGTCATAGGTGTCCTTGCTGTCCTGTGTGCCATTTTTCAAGCGCGTCTCGTTCGTAGTCTGGCAGAGGTAATGCAGGATGCGCGACAGCAGCGGCAGGCTCTTTCCGCTTATCAAGTCTCGCGTATTGACCTGATGATGTTAACGGGTTTGATGGCGAGCGGCTTCGTGCTGCGCGGCCTCTTCATCACACAGCCGATTCGCACCGATGAGGCCGTGACCTATCTGCACTATGCCTCACGTTCGCTGCCGCTGGCGCTGTCAAATTATTCTGCACCCAATAATCATCTCTTGCATACGCTTCTGGTCTGGATCAGCGTGCATCTCTTCGGAAACACGGAGATCGCCCTACGTCTGCCCGCCTTCGTCATGGGCGTGCTGCTCATCCCGGTCACGTATGGTGTGGGACGCACGCTGGCAAATCGACGCACGGGACTGCTGGCCGCCGCGCTTGTGGCCGTGTCATCCGTACTCATTGAGTATTCCACCAATGCACGCGGCTACACGCTGCAATGTGCGCTGTTTGGGGTGAGTATCATACTGGCTTTCAGCGTCCGCAGCAGCCTCTCGCCGACGCGCTGGGGCCTACTGGCCCTGACGCTGGCCCTGGGTTTTTTCACTGTGCCGACCACGCTCTACCCCTTCGGCGGTCTGATGCTGTGGCTCCTGGGCGAGATCGTGCTGAGTGGAAAAATGGTAGATGCAATGGGCGATGATATGCGACTTCAACGGCTGCGGGCATGGGTCGTGTGCGGCCTGCTGACGGTTGGCCTGACGCTCGTGTTTTACACCCCGGTGCTGATCGTGTCCGGGGTCACAGCGATCATCAGCAATCAATATGTGCAGTCGTTCCCCTTTGACGTGTTTTTGCAGCACGTCCCCGCTGCTGCCGCGCATGTGTGGACGCACTGGCACACCAGTATTCCGCCTGTCATGGCGGCGCTGTTGAGCGTAGGCGCAGTCATCGGACTGATGAGAGGTCAGCGCACACACACACCGTTATTTCTGGCGTGCGCGTTATGGAGCATGGCGGCCTTGTGTCTTCAGCGCGTCATCCCCTTTGAGCGGAATTGGCTGCCCTTCCTGCCGCTGTATTTTATGACGGCAGCGGGCGGCCTTGTGTGGCTGTGGGAGCGATGGGCGCAGCGGCAGGCATGGGTGGGCTGGCTGCTGGCAAGTTTTCTGATAATCGTATTGGGCGCAAATATCATCCTCACGCGCTCGCCTTATACATCGCTTGAGACAGGCACATTCCGCGATGCACAGGCTATTGTGCAGGATTTACAGGGCCTTTTAAAATCAGGAGATCATGTCTATTTAGAGCATCCCAACGGCGATTCGCTGGCATATTATGCCAACCAGCGCGGCCTAGAGTGGGAGGTGTATATCGGGGACACGCCCACTACAGGTACGGTCTATCTCATCCTCAACACCGAGTATCCCCAAACCATCGAGAGTGTGGCCCGCTGGAATGGCATTCCGCTGGATCGCTACGCGCCAGTCCTCATCAGGACGTATCCACAGGGGGCATTGGTGCGATTGGAGCCTAAGTAAGGTTCAATTCACTATTTTTGGGCGCGATGCATCGCGGCCCCTACGGTTCACCAATGGACGATTATGTAGGGACAAGGCCGGCCTCGTCCGCCGATCTACCCCTCAATGCTCATGATGCGTGACCGTCCGGGGATGGTCGCCAGCACGCGCTGAATCTTGAGGGCCAGATGCAGGATGAGCCGATTGTCCGAATCATCCAGATTCAACTCGGTCAATTCGCTGATGCGCTGCAAGCGATAGACCAGCGTGTTGCGATGCACCTTGAGGTCTTTGGCGGCTTCTGCCAGATTGCCATTCGCCTTGAAGAAGCCATTGAGCGTATGCACGAGATCGCTCTGTTTGCGCTCATCATGCTCCACCAGCGGGCCAAGCGTATCGTGATAGAAGCGGCGCAGATAATCAAGGTTGCGCTCTTTGAGGGCCAATAAGAGCTGATACAGCTTCAAATCGCCATAATAGGTCGTCTTACCCGTATCACCCAGTTCTCCAGCAATGCTCACCGAGTCTTTGGCTTCGCGGTAGGAATCGCGCAGCCCGGCAAGGCCCATCGATGGGCGGCTCACGCCAGAGGTGACGAGGCCGCTCGGTGTGCGCGTCGCCAGTTGCGCCCGCACATCCTCGATGATATTGCGAATCTTGCCCACATGGAGCACATCCTCCAGCGGATACAACGCCACAATCACATCGACATACTGGCCGACTGCCCCGTTCAACTGCCGCCGCAGCATATCATCGCGCACCAGCGAAATGAGCGATTCAAGCGGGAGGGTTTGCCCGCTGCCCGTCATCGCTCGGAACACCACGACGACAAAGGTTGAGCGCGGATCGAAGCCAGCCTGTTGTGCCCGTGTAAAAAGCAAATCCTCATCAGCAGGCGTGCCACTGAGCCACATTTGCACCCAATCACCGCGTGCCTGCTCAACAGCCGAGGCAATCGCACGGCTTTTCGCCAATTCCACCGCACACACATCGGCCCCATATGTGAGGACGAGGCGCTCAAAATCATCCAATGTTTCATTCGGGTCAAGCATCACTGAGAGATAGCCCGCCACGCGCTTCTCCACGCGCAGCAGCGTCGTATACCCAATCGGGCTGTGGACGACGCTGGAAGGGGAACGGGCCGGATCAGTTTCAAGCCATTTCTGGAAGGCGCTGTAGGGCATATTTTGCATCATACTGCGCCCGCCGGGCGTTGTGCGGCGGCTCATCGCGGGATAGCCCTGGGCGATCAGCACGCCTGCATCGTCATGAATCACCACCACACGGCTGAGAGCACGCGCCATTGACTGCAATATCGTATTGAGATCACGATTTTCCGCCGCCAACCGTGTGAGTTGTCGTTGAATATCAACCGCCCGCTCCGTGATCTGCGCGGAGTGATTGAGGATGAGCTTGTTCACGGCCCGTTCAATGCTGACAAGGCCAATCGCCTCCGGCGGCATCGAGACCAGCGCAATATTGTGCTCTGTGGCCGTAGTGATTGCCGAGGAAGGAATATCGCCTTCGATGGCCGCTGCCGCGACCTTGACTTCGGCCAGCGCTTCAATCACCTCAGCCACCGTCATACGGGTATCATAGCTTTTGAGCAGCGTCATGGAGACGAGCGCCATTTCTCCGCCATAAATATCAGAGAAGGCGGGGGGCTGTGCGCGAATATTCACGGCCCAGGTGATACACGTCTCAGGATCACCGACGATCAAGGAGGAGCCGAGTGGAAGTGCATATCGCAAGATGGATTGCAGCGTGGTCGTGTTTTTGTCGAGCATAACAACCCCGATTCCCAGATGTATGATTTAAACAAAACGATTCAATTTGAATGAGGCACATAAAAACATTTTACAGCGATTCACACAAAAAGGAAACAGGGGACAGAAGAGTAAATCGTTTCAATGTCACAAAAGATTAGCAAATTCAGCCAATATCATCGTTTATTGGTGAACAGGATCGCACAAAGAGCAAAATAACACACAAGCTCATCATGGATAAACAAAAAGAGGCCCGTTGAATAAGGCCTCTTTTTGGTGATTTATGTGCAAAATGACAGGTTATGACACCCGTCTCACCCCTACCGTCAGCGTTTCTTCTTTAAGATCGCCCTTGAAGCTCAGTTCATCCCGATGATAGTCCCCATTCACCACGCTTGAGGTAAACGACTGGGCCAGCGTTTCATCGCGGATGTAGGCTTCAAATTGATTGATCGCCTGCTGCAAACGCGGTGTGGCCTGATACACCACATCAATGCGATCTGCGATGTCAAAGTTGGCATCCTTACGCATACTCTGGACGCGGCGCACCACCTCACGGGCCAGACGTTCGCTGATCAGGTCTTCGGTCAGATTAACATCCAGCAGAGCCGCGTAACCGCGATCTTCTGCAACTACATAGCCTGCCGGGGCTTCCTGGCGCATATCGACTTCATCCGCCGTCAGCGTTACAGGCTCGCCCTCAAGCACTAGGGTAATCCCTTCGCCACTCCGCAGCGCGTGCGCCCACTCAAGCGCCTGTTCCAACGTGGCCGCCTGGAGCAGTTCTTTGATCTTCGGCACAGATTTCCCCAGACGCTTGCCCAATTTGGCAAACACCGGACTGAACTTGTAGGACACAACGCCCTGCCCGCCTTCTATGACCGTGAGCGCTTTCACGTTCAATTCATCGCGGATGATATCGGCATAGCGCTGCACCACCGCCGCCTCTGACGGACGACGCAGGCCAAAGGTCGCTGTCGCCAACGGCTGACGCACAGGCATATCGACGACATTACGCGCCGCAAGACCTACGCTGACTAACTGCTGCACGAGCGCCATTTCTTCGATCAGCGACTCATCGACGAAGGCATTATTCGCCACAGGCCACGACGACAGATGCACGCTATCGGGCTTGCTGGCATCAAGAGAGGCCACCAGATTGCCATACATCGTATCGCTCAGGAATGGCATGGCCGGAGCCAGCAGATGTGACACGGTGACAAGGCATTCATAGAGCGTGGCATACGCGCCGCGCTTATCGGCATCCATGCCGGACGCCCAGAAGCGGCGGCGGCTGCGGCGCACGTACCAGTTGCTCAATAGATCGACGAAGCGTTCCACCGGACGAGTGGCATTCGTCACATCATAGCCCTCGTAGGCGGTTGTCACAGTCTGCACCAGTTTGTGCAGTTCCGACAGAACCCAGCGATCCAGCAGATCACGCTCCTCAACAGGCGGCGCGGCTTCAGCAGGCGTCCAGCCATCGCTGTTGGCATATGTGACGAAGAAGCTGTAGGTATTCCACAGCGTCAGCCAGAACTTTTTCACCACCTCGCCCACGAGATTGGCCGAGAAGCGGCGCGGCTCACCAGGCGGGTTGGAGGTGAAAAGATACCAGCGGAAGGCATCGGCCCCATGCTGATCGAGCACCGACCAGGGATCGACAATATTGCCCTTGCTCTTGGACATCTTCTCGCCTTTTTCATCGAGGATGTGTCCCAGGCAGATGACATTTTTATAGGCCACGCTGTCAAATAGCATGGTGGCGATGGCGTGCAGACTGTAGAACCAACCGCGTGTCTGATCCACCGCTTCGCAGATGTAATCCGCCGGGAACTGATTTTCAAAGTGGGCGGCGCTGCCCTCTTTATGCGGATAGCCCCACTGCGCGACGGGCATCGCGCCGCTGTCAAACCAGACATCGATCACTTCCGGCACACGGCGCATCGTGCCGCCGCGCCCATTCGGGTTCGGGAACGTGATGTCGTCTACATATGGACGGTGCAAATCCAACTCGGTCAGGTCACGCCCTGACAGTTGACTGAGTT
>DAOTUR010000222.1:0-6714 GCA_034436915.1 Anaerolineae bacterium | reverse complement strand
CGCCCTGTTTGGTCTTTTGTAGGGGCACGATGCATCGTGCCCCTACGGAAAACGCTCTCCAAAACATGCGTTTAATACGGTAAATCCATTACGTTCCGCATTATAAAACGGCTTCTAAGGTCTAGTAACGTCTTGAGCAGCGAAACAGATACAGACGCTGTGCTGTGCCGCCGATTGTGCTCAGAGGGGACTCCTTCATGTGTTATAAACGACGAATCTCAGTATAAATATAAAATCTATCCAGAAATGAGCCGTGTGTCTCATGCGAAAACGCGCAAAATGGAGTATGGTGAGTGTAAGTTTGAAAACTCTCTCCTGATACGGACGAGAGTTTTTGTTTTTCTATTTTTCTACTATTCACAACTCGAAAAGGCAAACCAACAGACTGCCCTCAAGCACATCATTTAGGCCCTGGATGATTTCCTTTTAAATCAGACAATCCAATTTGAGGATACATCGCACGAGTTGTGATAGGGTCTTTTTTATAAAGGGGTTGACGCTCAAATACAGCATCCCATTCTTCTTCGGTGGAAGCTACACCAATGACAAGGATAGGAATATCGATATCTGCTTCGCCTCGATATTTAAAATCAATCATAAGATGCTCAAATGCAGAAACACCTGTTGACATACAATTGCTCATCTCTTGCATGAGGACAATTTCAATACCATAGACAATACGCCCTATTTTTTTGAAAATGATCATCTTCGAGAAGACGTCATAACCCATAAAAGCATATTTGCCGAACTGTATTTCAAGACCAATTTGGTCTTTAATCCCATCTATTTTGCGCTGCCGACCTTCATCTTCTATAGCACCATTTTGAGAAGTAAAGAGAATTGTGTGCTCCCCATATTTCTTTGTATTTTCGTTCAATACCAGCCAGCCCCCAGGGAGTAAAAGTTCGTTTCGGAAATAAGCATTAATTACACGGGGAGAAAACAGCAGGCCACCCCATCGCCGAGCCTTACTTTTTTCTAGAGATTCTTTTGTTAGGCAGTCCAGGGCATTGATGTTATGTATTGCTGATTCGATTTCTTGTATAATCTCTGGCTTATCGCGCTTTAAGATTTCCTCTCCCTTTTTGTGGGAGTATGTTTTTTGAATCTTCAACTTGATGTCCTTCCTGAAACAACCAATCTATAGGAACATCAAGTACGTCAGCAATCGCCTTAATCTCTATATCAGTGATTTGGCGAAAACCATTTTCGATTTTGGCAATCGTATTTCTTGTGTGTTTAAAACCAAGAACTTGAAGCTTAACTGCCAAATCTTCCTGAGTTATGTTTTTTGAGTTGCGGGCAAACTGAATATGACGCCCTATAATGTTCCGCATAGAGAACATTCTAATCGTGAAGTTCCTTGAAAATGTTCCACTAATGGAACATAATCTATCTAAACATGGTATGGAGATGCCCAATGAATGTCGGAAAACAACTTCCATTGTTTGGGGGCCAAAGGTCTCAAGATTATAGAATAGCAACCCATTATGCGATCAATGCAGACGCAACTCTCTATCATGGTGACAGGCTTGAACTCATCAACGAGATAAGAGTTATGGGAGATAAAGCAACTTTAATTGTGACGTCGCCTCCCTACAATGTTGGTAAAGAATATGAGGGCAAACTCAATTTTGATGTTTATGTCGAGCAGCAGCGTGAGACAATAGCGGCCTGTATGGATATCCTTGCTGATAATGGCTCAATCTGTTGGCAAGTAGGTCATTATATGCAGGGGGCTGGGCTAGAAAAAGAAGTATTCCCTCTCGACTTGGTTCTCTATCCGATTTTTAAGTCGTTTGGGTTGAAACTAAAGAATCGCATTATATGGACGTTCGGTCATGGGTTGCATGAAAAATTTCGTCTGACAGGACGACATGAAACGATCTTGTGGTTTGTTAAATCGGATGAGTACATTTTTAATCTTGATCCGATACGAGTTCCTCAAAAATACCCAGGTAAGCGCTCATTTCGAGGGACTAACAAAGGCAAGCTCTCTGGCAACCCTGATGGCAAAAATCCTTCGGACGTATGGGACATGCCGAATGTAAAAGCCAACCATGTCGAGAAAACGGATCATCCGTGTCAATTTCCGATTGGTCTCGCAGAGCGTTTGATCCTAGCCCTCACCAATCCTTATGATTTGGTGCTTGACCCCTATCTTGGCGCTGGAACGACAGCAGCGGCGGCTGTTATGAGGGAGCGTCGAGCGGCAGGCTCTGACACAACAGCCAGTTATTTAGAAACTGCCAGACACAGAGTTGAGCAGGCTTTTGAAGGGACTCTGCCATATAGAGATATGAATAAGCCCGTTTATGAACCAGATCCTAACACCTCAGTTGCATCAATACCGCTGGAGTGGCAAGACGCTGAAATTGATAACGACTAAATTTCAATGTCTTCATATTTCTGTAGGATAAAGACAGGGAGATCTATCTTTATCCTCAATTGATTTCCTTACAACGCCGCCACATTCTCTCGCGTCACCCGCCCCAGAACGGCCTTCATCAACTTGACCGTATTGTCGAGATCATCCTGCCGCAGCAGCGCCGCTGGACTGTGAATATAGCGGCATGGCACGCTCATCACCGCTGATGGCACGCCGCCATTGGCCGTATGAATCGCGCCCGCATCCGTGCCGCCGCCCAGGGCGGTCTTATACTGCGACGGGATCAACTCGGTGGCGGCCGTGTCTTTGAGCAGGCGTACCAACTGCGGCGGCGTGATTATGCTGGCATCCATCACCGTGATCACCGGGCCATGACCAAGCCTACAGCCGGGATTATGGCCGCTCGGATCATCGGGATCAGCGTGTGGATCGGGGATATCATTAGCCGGAGAGCCTTCCAGCACAAAGGCGACATCCGGGTTGAAGCGCCGCGCCAGGACTTTCGCGCCGCGCAAGCCGATCTCCTCCTGCACGGTGAAGGCCGCGACAATATCCACCGGATACGGCCCGCCCTGCAAAATCTCGATCAGCACCGCACAGCCTGCCCGATCATCAAACGCTTTGCCCTTGAGCATCTGCCCCATCTGGCGGAAGGTGCTGTCGAAGGCGATGCGATCTCCCTTTTTGGCCTTCTCCTCCGCTGCGCCCTTACTCGTGACGCCGATATCAATACGCAAATCTTTGATCGGTTTGGTGGTCTGATCCTGATTTTTGTGGATGGGCGGCCAGATGATGACGCCGGGAATCTGCTTTTTGCCGACCTTGACGCGCAGGCCGGGCAGAATACGGGCATCGATGCCGCCGACGTTGGTGAACTGGATCAGGCCGCTGCTCTCGTGGCCGACGATCATGAAGCCAATTTCGTCCATGTGCGAGGCGAGCAGGACGCGCAGATTATTCTCGCCTGTGCCTTTTTTGAAGGCGGTGAGATTGCCCATTGAGTCAACATCGATATCGGTGACATGGCCTTCAATGGCAGCGCGAATCACCTTACGAACAGCGCCTTCATCACCAGAGACGCCGATGGCATTGGAGAGGTCTTCGAGAATCATTGTGGAATGTCCTGTTTTCATGTGTTGTTAGAACTCCAACCCTATACCCCTCCCCTAGCCCTCCCCACTTCGTGGAGAGGGAGTAGAGAGGTGAAAGCCCCTCTATGCGCAGCGGGGAGGACTAGGGGAGGGGTGACTTGTGCAGCAGGCGGGAGTTGCGGTTATTTATACGGGCAGTTGGGCTGTGGGCAGTCGTCGGGGTCGGCCAGCGCTTCGGGCTTGCCGCACACGCTGCACACCGTCGCGGCGACCAGACGCCCGCCCTTCTGTGGCTCGGCGTCCTCAAGCTGCACCTGATCGGAGCCGCGTGTGAACTGGCTCAGGGCGTTCATGGCAGCCATCAGTACCGTCGGGTCTTGATCGTTCATGGCCTTTTGCAGCGCCTGAGATGCATCCTGGTACTGGTGCGAATCGAGATCCTCAACCGCCTTGCCAATCAGATAGGCGGCTTTGGCGCGAACTGCCGCATCAGAATTGCGGCTGAGATGCTGCAACCAGTTGTCAAATTTTGTGGCATCAACCATGCGCTATATCCTCGTATGAAAGACGAGTCACCGGGCGTGCAGAGCACACCCTCAAAATGTTTAGGTGAACAATCCGGCAGTCCGCACGATTTGCTGAGCGCGATCTCCTGAGAGGTCGGCATCATGCACGATGCTGTAGGGCAGATTGTGCTGACGGACGTAATCGGGCAGCGTTTGCAGCACGTGGATAGTATCGGCCTCACTGACTTGATCGAGGCGCACCCCGGCAGAGATGAGCGTCTCTTTGATCGAGGCGGTATTCTGGTTGTGCAGCGCCGCCGCGATCAGGATGCCAGGGCCAACCAGATCGGCATACGGGACGCCCGCGGTACGGGCCACATACGGCTCAATCGCCTGGGCAAAATACTGTTCGCTGCCCTCCTGCGGGCGGTTATGTCCCAATTGGTTCGTCAATTGGACTTCCACGCAGATCAAATCGAGCAGATTCCGCAGCGCATCCGGGCGACCTGCGCCCACGCCGCCGGCGATTTTATAGGCCTGCTGCGCGATGGCGGCTGCGATGCCTGCTGCCCAGGGCTGAAAGCGCTCTTCGGGCATGTTGCGTTTGCGTTCAGCAGCATAGCGCCAATCGAGCAGGCCCGTCGTCATGCTCAAAATTTCCACGATGCCTGTCCCGCGCACAGAGGTGGGCGCACCGCTGATGACATCCATATCAATAACGACTTTTTCGGCGGGCGGCGTATGCTGGTAGTGCATGGCCCCGTTCTGGCGCACCGCGACCAGCGATGTAAAGAACCCATCGACGCTGAGGGCGGTGGGAATGAGGACGCAGGGCAACTTGTGCTTCCAGGCGATGTACTTCGCCACGTCTGAGGCCAGCCCGCCGCCCACGCCATACACGACGCGCACCTGCGGCGGCAGACCGCCCGCAAGGGTTTCGAGATAGGTATAATCGGCTGTGTAGGGTTCAGCTTGAATCACAAGCGGCAGATCAAGCATATTGCTGACCGCGTTCCAGGAGCGTCGTCCGGTGATGAGGGCTACAGGCCGATCTTCACGCAGACTGGTGAGTGACATCATCTCGATTCGCGGGAGATTCCAGGCGGTTTCGATTAAATTGGTGGGCATCCAATCCTCCCCTACGCGGGCACGGTGCATGGGCGAACCGTTCGCCCCTCCCCACGAGGATAGTCCATGCAGCGCGAATCTGCAAGCAAGAGGGTTATGAGGGAGACTTAAACCTCTCCAAACCCCTCCCCAACCCCTCCCCGCTTCGCGAGGAGGGGCTTTCCCTCCCTACGGAGTGGGGAGGGCCAGGGAGGGGTTGGGGAGGGGTTTGGAGAGGATATAGAGACTGATGGATGAGATCACCGATATGGATGCGACCTATAAAGAACTGACTATGCTTCCAGAGACGTTTAAAGCCTACCGTCTTTTGAAAACGCTGCGGCTGGATCACAATCAGCTATCATCTCTGCCCGATTGGATTCTCTCGTTCTACGGATTAGAGGCGCTGCACGTTGATCATAATGTGCTGGAAGCGCTGCCGAAAAACATTGGAAGTTTGATTCATCTGAAACATCTGTCTGTGCATCACAATCGCATCACGTCTTTCCCAGACTCGCTGTGGCAGATGCTGCGCCTGGAAGTGCTGGTCATTGGGGATAATCCTGTGGGCAGACTACCGGATGATCTTGGCCGCCTCATGTTTTTGCGAGAACTGTATATCCACAATATGAATCTCTCGGAACTGCCCTTTATCATTGGCATCTTGAGCGATCTCAAAACGCTTGATGCGGCCCACAACCAGCTTACCGAACTGCCTGATACCATGGGCGACCTGACCCATCTCACGGATTTTCTGTATCTGAGCAACAACCGCCTCAGCATCCTGCCCGCTTCAATGGCGCGATTGACGCGGCTGCGCTATCTCAATCTCACGGACAATCAATTTACGGCGCTGCCAGATTGGTTTGGAGCACTGGTAAGTCTGCGCGAACTGCGCCTGTATAACAATCGGCTGATGACGCTGCCTGACTCCCTTGGGCAACTTGTGGATTTGCGCGAGCTGTATCTCAACAACAATGCTCTGATCGCGCTGCCGGAGTCGATAGGAGCCTGTGTCGCGCTCACGCATCTCGATCTCCGCAACAATCAACTGCTGGCGCTGCCAGACTCCATGAGCGGCCTGCACAATCTGACGTTTCTGGATTTACGGGCGAATCGCCTGACAATGCTGCCTGCCTGGGTACGCGATCTGCCACGCCTGCAAAAGTTGGATCTGCGCTGGACGAAGCTGCATGAGTATCCGTCATGGCTGGATGACCTGGAGGCGCGAGGCTGTTTGGTGTATCGGTGAGAATTTTGCCCTCGACTGTGGTACTTTTTCAAAGGTAGGGTTTTGGAGGGGTGCAGCACGCTGGTCGGGGGTTTTGTATGTAATCACTCACCTTACGCACTTTCCGATTTTTACTCCTTCTCACAACGTGGAGGGGGGACTTCAAACGTTTTTCTCCCCCTCGCTGAACGGTGCGGAGGGGCTGGAAGGAAAGGTTTGACAGTCATTCCAGCGCTCTCGGCATCATTTTATGGGGGGTGCGTAAGGTGAGTGTAATCATTCACCTATCGATGCGACAAACGCCCTTGTAGGGGCGCGATGCATCGCGCCCACGCCAAATTCCCTACAAATCACCAGGGCACGATCCATCGTGCCCCTACAAACCCACGA
>DAOTUR010000221.1:0-2978 GCA_034436915.1 Anaerolineae bacterium | reverse complement strand
GACAACTGGTAGCCGTGAATATTGTTGACCTCCCGCGCCGCCTGCATCACCGCCAGCGCCGCATCAACGGCACGATGCACATGATCGGGCTGCGGATTGGGCGCATTGAAGATCGCCATCAGGCCATCGCCCATATACTTATCGAGCGTGCCTTCCCAGCCCAGGATCACACCGCCCGCTATTTCGAGGTAGTGGTTGAGCGTTTCTATAATTTTCTCAGGCTCAATATTCTCGCTCCAGGTGGTGTAGCCGCGAATATCGGCAAACACGACGCTGATAACCTGCCTCTGACCGCCCAACTGCACCTGATCAGGCCGATCCAGCACCTGCTGCACGACGGAAGGGGCAACAAACCGCTCAAACGAATCGCGCACATGCTGACTGCTGGTGCGAAGGGCCGTGTAGTTGCGCGAGTTCTCGATGGCAATGGCGGCATAATCGGTGAGCGCACTCAGCAGCGAGGTGTCATGCGGGGTAAAAACGCCGCGTGACGGGTTGTAGTTCATGACCGAGAGGATGCCCAGAACGCGATCATTCATCAGCAGAGGGGCATACATGGCGGCATGGGGCCGTTTGGGATCGAGGCTTTTTTGCAACTGCTCTGGCCCTAGCATCAGCGGCTGACGCTGGCGCAGTACATGGTCAGCAGCCTTGTCCTGAATCTCAAATTCGGTGGATTTGGCCTGGTTGGTGCGCGGCGGCTTATGAGCGCGGCAGATGAGGCGGTTGTTCTCGCTCAAACTCAGATGCACTTCATCGGC
This sequence comes from Anaerolineae bacterium, assembly GCA_034436915.1. GTDB lineage: Bacteria > Chloroflexota > Anaerolineae > Aggregatilineales > Phototrophicaceae > JALHOR01. Next base: position 2,217 of record DAOTUR010000221.1, on the reverse strand, counting down.
ATCGACCATTTGCGCGGCGGCCTGAGCGATATAGGGCAGAAGCTGGCGCAAATCCGTGATCGAGGTGACACTCTTGCCCACGTTGTACATGGTGTTGAGTTCACTCACACGGCGCTGTAACTCCCGATTGGCTTGCAGCACGCGCTCAGTCAGCGCTTCTTTTTCCCGACGTAGGCGCGTCTCCTGCAAGCTGCGTTCAATCGCCTCAAGCATCTCTTCGGGATAGTAGGGCTTCTTGATATAATCCTTCACGCCCATGCGATACACTTCAATGGCAATTTCCTCCGATCCATGAAATGTCATCAGGATCACCGGAATTTCCACGTTCTGGGCGGCGAGCTGCTCTAAGACCTGTGTGCCCTTCATACGCGGCATCTCCAGATCAAGCAGAATCAGGTCGGGCTTGTGCTTGAGGGCCATTTGTAAGCCTTCCAGCCCGTCCTTTGCTGTGAGATACTTGAAGCCGTTCGGCTCAAGCACGTATTCGATGATAAAGTCACGATTCTCTTTACCGTCGTCAACGATAAGGATCGTTTCAGCCACAGGGGTTTTGTCCTAAATCAAAAGTATATCTCTGTGAATAGTATAGAGCAGGTGAGCACTTTTGGCACAAAGACGCCCGCGAAGATGCCGACCAAACACGCTGACCATCCACCCACGATGTCTTTGCTCTCATGACCTCTCCCACCTCTTTGATGTCTCCGCCCCGTCCTGCTCTGCGTCAACTGGGCTTTGGACGTGACGTGACACAGCGCCTGACCTTCATCGCCATCGCGCTGGTGCTGATTAACCTTATCACGATGCGTTATCGCGTTGAAGGGCCGAGTATGCAGCCGACGCTCGACAGCGGTGAGGTGCTGGTCGTGAACCGCCTGCTGTACAAGCTTGTCCCGCCCACACGCGGCGATATCGTCGTCTTTCATCTGCCGCTCCTCAGCCGCGATGATCTCATCAAGCGCGTTGTGGGGCTGCCGAGAGAAACGGTGGAGATTCGCAATCATCAGGTGTGGATCAATGGCAATGCCCTGGAGACACCCTGGGGCCTGGACTGCGCCGATTGTGAGGCGGGCATATGGCTGTTGGAGCCAAAGGAGTATTTTTTACTGGGGGATCAGCGCGCCATCAGCCGCGATTCGCGCACCTTTGGCCCTGTTCCCGAAGCCGCTCTCGTCGGCAAGGTATTCTGGCGCTACTGGCCGCTGTCAGCCTTCGGGCCGATTGGCTGATTCGTAAGATGTATTGTGTTTTTCACCCTCACCCCAACCCCTCTCCCACTGCGTGGGAGAGGGGTTAACGAGCGGTGCTATCCAAAACTCAGGTTACTTAACGACAACGCATGGTGTTTCAACAAGGGCCGATGTAAGATACACGCCTTGTCATCAAAAGACCCGAAGAAGCGCTCTATGTCTGCTATGATGCCGTCCTACCCTCGTCCCTCTTTACACACGCGCTCAGTGCTGCAAGAGGTGATTGAGACGATCCTCTTCATCGTCGTGGTCTATGTCCTGGTTGAGATCGCTGCGCCGCGCTTTCTGGTGGATGGGCCGAGTATGCAGCCGACGTTCTGGGACAATCAGCGCCTGATCATCAGTCGCATTCACTACATGGTCAGCGACCCGCAGCGCGGCGATATCGTTGTCTTCAATAAGCCGGGTACAGGCATCGGCTATTCACCGCTCATCAAACGTGCGGTGGGCGTGCCGGGGGATACGATTGAATTTCGGCAGGTCGCGGATGGCTCATCTTCCACAGAGCTGTATATCAACAATCAAAAGGTCGTTGAGCCATATATCAATGAGCCATGCAATCCCAACCGCTGTCAGGTGGCGGCCTGGGTTCTGGGGCCAGATGAGTATTTTTTGATGGGCGACAATCGCAATCACAGCAGTGACTCACGCGAATTCGACCAGATTAAAAAGAAGGACATCATCGGCGAAGCCCTGATACGCTACTGGCCGCCGCCGGATTGGGCGCTGCTCAAGCAGATTCGCTACACAGCCCCTTAAACTATCCGCGTCCAGGTGTCTGCATGTGATCTCTCAGGATGAGAACAACCACGATCCGCCGCATCCTGAGAGAGCAGGGCAATTGCATCTTAGTAATCATTCACCTATCGATGCGACAAACGCCCTTGTAGGGGCGCGATGCATCGCGCCCACGCCAAATTCCCTACAAATCACCAGGGCACGATCCATCGTGCCCCTACAAACCCACGAT
>DAOTUR010000220.1:0-4356 GCA_034436915.1 Anaerolineae bacterium | reverse complement strand
CGCCCGCGCCATGATCCCCGTTTACGGGGCTTCGTAATCCCTAGTGGGCCATGTGGCATGATGTGCGGCATTCATTTTCCGGGTTTCGAGTTCAAATTGAGATCAAAGAATGCCATTATCCACGACACATGGCCCACTAGTGGGTCACTTGCTGTGCATAACCGCATTCTTTTTGGTGTTTTCAAGTTCAATTTGAGATCAAAGAATACGGCTATGCATAACACATGGCCCACTAGTACACGTTGGCGGAAGTTCACAAGCATTTCGTTCAGTTTCTTTTAGCTAAAGTTCGCTATTTGAATTGCTTATCTACTTCCGCAAAGCTGTACTAGACAGACGGCTTTAGCCTCTGGTGAGAGCGGATGCCGCCTGCTGATCAGAGGCCATATATCCTTAAATTGCTGCAAACGGGACACGGCCAGTATCCACCCATTCGGACAAGGCGGGCCTTGTCCCTACTACGATTGAATACACAAGAGGCGTAACAGCCTCGATGCCATGACACTTTCTGCCGCCGATTTCCGTATTCACTCATAGCACAGGCTGTCTCAGAAAACATATGCCTTCAAGAACCGATTTCCAACCTCATGCTACAATACAGGCATGTTGCATCGTACAAGGGAGACTGGGAATGACCTATACACCGCCGCCCCCGCCTGAATTACCGTCGAATCGTCCTCCTGCGCCGCAATCGGCTGCACCGGTCTCGCCGTATCAGCCCGTGCCAACCGATATGTACACCTCCTATACACCCGCAACGGGCGCACCTCAGGGGCCTTATGGCTATCCGCCGCCCCCCGCGCCTGCCCCGACAACCTCCGGTTGCCGCTGGGGATGCATCCTGGTGCTTGTGGCAGTATTTGTTGTAACGGCACTTGTCGGTCTGCTCGTTGCAGGAACTGTAGCATCCAGTGCAAACGCATTAGGTGGTATTGGAAGTTCGATTGCTAACATTATAAATATCTGGTCCAATCCCTTCAATCCGCCGCGCCAGGTGATTGTGCTGCCGCAGGTGGAACGGCTGCACAAGCTGGCCGATCTCACCACCGTCAAATTCAATTATTCCGGGCTGGTCACACTGCGCCAGGATATGCCGCCGATCCTGGCCGGGTTGTATGGCAATGAATTGGTGCTGGTCGCCGTCGTCAGCGTGCGTGCGGGGATTGATATGAGCCGCCTCACGCCCGAAGATGTGATCTACGATGAGGCGACGAATGCGCTGACGCTGCACATGCCGCCGCCCGTCCTGCAAGAATGCTTTCTGGATGACAGCAAAACCTATGTGGCGCAGCAGAATTCGGGCATCTTGGTGGGGGCGGCTCCTTCACTGGATGATCAGGCGCGGCGCTACGCCATTCAGCAGTTCCGTGATCAAGCCCTCGAAGAGAAGATTCTGCAAGAGGCGCAAAAGCAAGCTGAGATTGTCATGCGCGATTTTACCAGCGTCCTGAATCCCTCGGCGACTGCGCCCAGCGTGCAGTTCGTCTTCGATCAGGCTGATCCAAACGCTATCCCGCCTGTGACATGTCAGTAAAGAGGCGAATTTCGCATAGCGATAACATCTGCTGTAAGATTGAGAGAATGAGGAACGATGTCCAGAGAAAAAATTTTGATTTTTACAGAATAGCATCTCTGTCTGTTCGTTCCTGTCTCGTTCAGCACTATAATTTAAGCATGATGATGTTGAGTTAAAGGGCCTCCTGTGAACACAAATTTTATCCGTACCCAGATCGAACGCTACACGGGCAAAATTACCCCGGCCAAAGCGCTTGTGGCGCTGGCGGTCATCGTGATTGTCGTCCGCGTGCTGGGCTTCGTGCTCAGTCTGTTTGACGCGGTGCTGCCGTTCGTCGTCCTGGGCGTCATGGCCTATTTTGCCTATCAATTTTTGCAGGGGCAGTCGCCCACCGCACAGCAGATCAAGGGCACGATCAGCGGTGTGACCAACAATGTGACCAGCAATGTCGCCTCGCGTCGGTCTAACGCAACTGAAGCGGTCAGCCAGGATGTGATTGAGCGCATTACCACGCCGGAGCGCACGGCCGCGCCCGTTGACGCGCCGCAGGTTGAGACGGTGAATGTCCTGACGGAGGAGAATGCCGAGACGATTGTCGACACGCCTCAGCCCAAACTCCAGGTCGAGGAGCGCATTAATCCGCAAACGGGGCTGCGTGAACCTGATCTGGCGCGGCTGGAAGAGCGCGAGAAGGAAAAGCCCTCGCAGGACAATGTGATGTCACAGCTTGAGGAGCGCAAGAAGCGGCTGCGGGGAGGATAGAGGCTCATCCCCGCCTCCTTTTCAGGGGGTGATTTTTTCGCAACGACATCAACAAGGGTATGGCACGCCAAACCCCTACAAAAACGTTATCTTGTGGAACGTGTGCCATAGAGCCATCAAATGTAGGGGCATGGCGTGCCATACCCAACGACACCACGTTATTCTGCACACCTACCAGAACGCTGCTCCCCTACAAAAACGCTGTGACCTATTGAGAACCTGTGCTATGACGTGCAGGTAATCATTCACCTATCCGTGCGACAAAGGCCTTCGTAGGGGCGCGATGTATCGCGCCCTGATTGATTTATAGGGGATTTGGCTTGGGCAGGATGCATCGGGCAGGATGCATCCTGCCCCTACTAAAATTCACATGGAGAGGTGAATGATTACACGTGCAGGGAAGGGTCTAAAACATCGTCCACATCAGCGGCACAAGCATCTCCCATGCATCCAGCCCGGCATGAACGCTCACGAGATTGGTGGGTGGCAACACGGCATCCAGGATGCGGTAGCCCAGGCGCGGGATCAACACCAGATCGCCAAAGCGGTAGGGGGCTTCTGCGCTGAACTGCGCTGGATCGCCGAACAGTCCCGCCTCCATCGCCGCCTGCGTATCCACCACCGCCAACTGATCGGCATAGTGGGTCTGGATCGCGTCCAGAATACGTGCGCGATGTCCCTCACGCACATAGGCATAAGCAAAGCGCTCATCCCCTGTAAGCGAGAGCGCCAACCCTTTCAGGATCGGGGCTGCGTGCTCATGCGAGAGCGAAATCGGTTGGAGCGAATCGTAATGCCCATGATCCGCCATAATCATCAACAGGGTGTGTCCATCACTCAATGAGGTGTCCCGCACAATATCGCGCAGGGCCAGAAGCTGCGCTTTGATCTCGGCGGCGCTGTAAGGCGTGTGTGCGCCGTAGGCATGGGCAATTGAATCCATGCCCGGCCAGTAGATCGAGACATAGGCCCGCTGGCCCTGGGTCGCCCGCAGCGCATCGCGGATTCGCAGATGGAAATCGGCATAGCCCAGATGCGTATGAATCTTGCCCACACCGCGATGCAAAATGCGTGACAGGCCCGTGTTCGTCAGCATGTGATGCAGGACCAGATGCGTCTGCACCCCGTGTGACATGAGATGCTCACACACGCCCGGCACGGTCACCAGATCCATTGCAGAGAGGCCCCACGCCGCGAAGGTATCCGGCGCACTCTTGCCGGGAACAGGGCGAAAGCCCAGCATATCGCCAATCATGGCCGCTTCACGCAAATAGGTATGGGTGCCTGCGATGCCATGTTCGCCGGGGGCCGCGCCCGTCCACAGTGTCGTAAGCGCCACAGCGGTTGTGCTCGGTGCAACAGAGGTGAGGGGCATCGGCCCGCGTCCATCGGTGAGATCATGCACGAGCTGGCGAATCTCCTCATCTTCTTCCACGAGCATCATCAGATGACGATAGCCCATGCCATCCAGCAAAAACCCGACTACGCGCTGAATATGTTTGGTCGGACGTTCGCCGCCCCAGACCGCCTCATCGAGCGGGGCCGCATTCGGCGTGGGCGCACCGAGCAGTTCGGCCATCGTATGCGGGATGTTCTTGAGCGACAGGCCGCCGTAAGACGGGAAGACCATCTCATCGGCCCAACTCACATCGACCTTGAGAGGGCGATGCGCCAAAATTTGCTGCTCAAGGGCCAGGGCCTGTGCTTCGTGGCGAAAGGTCATCGGGATGTCTCCTGAATCGACGGTATACTGCAAAAGAATATCTCTAAAACGCTGCATCCTGCAATGGACGCGCATGGCCGGCGAGGCCATTCGCGTCAAATCCTCATACGATGACATGAGAAATAAACGATTTGGTAGGGACACGGCAGGCCGTGTCTGAAACGATGACCTCGATCAAGGGCGCAGCGTGCTGCGTCCCTACGAATGGGCATTTTTCCTTGACCTGTCCTGCCTCCGTATTCATTCACCTATCCATGCGACAAACGCCCTTGTAGGGGCGCGATGCATCGCGCCCACGCCAAATTCCCTACAAATCACCAGGGCACGATCCATCGTGCCCCTACAAACCCACGAT
>DAOTUR010000219.1:0-12742 GCA_034436915.1 Anaerolineae bacterium | reverse complement strand
GCATAAAGACAGTCAGATTCTTGCCAGTGTCGGACAGGATGGCAAAGTACGGCTGTGGAATAGGTTAACGGGTGAACAGTGTGCTGAGATGTCTGGCGGCAGCAGTTGGGTGGAGCAGGTGGCATTCAGCCCTCACAGCGATGAGCTTGTGTCTGCCGCAGGCCGCAAACTGCGTCTCTGGAATGCGGCGGGAGAGTTGATCCACGAGTATCCCGACGCCAACAGCACCATCACCGATATCAAGTGGAAGCCTGACGGGTCACAGTTTGCAATTTCGGCGTATAACGGTGTTGTCTTGTATGATCCTCGTGCGCCCGAACCGTTACACCGCTTCGAGTGGCAGGGATCAACACTCGCGATTGAGTGGAGTCCTGACGGCAAATACATTGCCACAGGCGATCAGGATTCCACTGTCCATTTCTGGATCACGGACACAGGACAGGACCTTCAGATGTGGGGCTATGAGACCAAAGTGCTGGAGTTGGCCTGGAATCAGAATGGTCGTTACCTGGCCACGGGCGGTGGTACACGGGTGATTATCTGGGATTGTTCGGGCAAAGGGCCCGCAGGGACAAAGCCGCTTCTGCTCGAAGGTCACACTCACCTGATCAAACATTTGACATTTCAGTCGCGCGGGACGCTCCTGGCGTCGGGCGGCAACGATGGTCTGCTCGCCATTTGGGAGACAAGCAAGAAACACACATCGAATATGCGATCAAGTGCTGTGTTCAAACACGCGATTGCGGGCCTCGCCTGGTCGCCAGACGACAGTCGTATGGCTGTCGTGGATGAAACAGGCGTTGTCGCTGTCGTCCAGTTATAGTAAGCGGGAGCACATCTGCATTTCCAGTGTCTCAAAGCTGGGGATCTAAATCGACTTTCTGGTGCTATGGTGTTATGGAACAGGGGGAGGCAATTCACTCGGTGTTTTGGAGCTTGCCGCCTGTCGCATCGGCTAATAGTTGCTCAATCGCGTCGCGTCGTTTTCCCGTCTCAAGCGCCGCCGCCCGCCTCGCGTGTCCCGCTTGCCATCGCTCACGCCATTTCTGAACCGAATTACGCTCCATTCCTAACGCTTTGGACTGGGCGGTCATACTTAACCCGGAGGCCGCTCCCAATATGATGTGGCTGCGCGTGACCAATCCCGCACGACTTTTCGTCTCACGGGTCATCTGTTCCAACATCTTGCCTTCGGCCTCATTCACGTCCACTCCTTTTGCGTGTCGCATCTCGCTCCCCCTTTTTTTGAGATGATTATACCCCTTTCTTTTCTGCTTATCGACTTCCGCAAAGCTGTACTAGCGCAAGCCTTCAACGCGCTTGCGCTCTTCCTCTAACATCTGCTGCTGAATACGCACCCGCTCCGGGACTACATTCTGACGCTCTACCGTTGGCGTAAAATCCAGCGTCTCCACGTTCAGCGCCCGCAGAATGCCCTGCTCCACCGGGGAAAAATCCGCCAGATTGTCACGATGCAAATTCAGCGGATCTTTGAGCGGCACACACGGATTCGTCATAAAGCGCGGAATACCTGACACATTCTGCGACGAGGCGTGCAGCATCAGCGGGTGCAGCATCACGACATCACCCGCCTCCCCGGTGGCCTCCACAAATTCGCGGCACTGCGGCGCAATCGCGGCCCACAGCTCACTGTAGGGATCGAGACCTTCAGGATGGGCGTGCAAAAGCGCGGCAACGGGCTTGATCGAATCGGGCGCGATGAAAGTCCCGCCGCCTTGATGCGCGATATCCTGCCAGATCACCACTTGCAGCAGCCCCTGCTCACCGCTGTCCAGGAAGTGCATGAAATGATCGCCATCCACATGCCAGCCCTCTGTCTCAGCGGTGGGCGGCTCCCAGGGGCGATCCGCGCCATTGCGCAGGTTTACAATGAAGCCATCGCCCCAGGTCTGTTCACGGTCTTTGATGCATTCTTCGCCGCCGAGCAGATCGCAGGTGGCTCCCCAGGCACGGGGCGATACCTCTTTGATTTTGAAATGATGGAAGGCTGGCATATGAACCATCGCTTTTTCCCAGGTCGCGGGATTGGTGGGATCATAGCCCAGACGTTGATAGGCAAACTCGACATATTTCTGAGCAAATTCGCGTGCGAAGCAGTTCTTTACCACCACATAACCATGAGTGATGAAGTGCTCCACCTCGGCTTCACTGAGCACGGAATACGACATGGTGACTCCTTTGACTTTTAGTTTTTGACGGCCCCGGCGAAGGCTTCGATAAAGAAACGCTGTAAGACCACATAGACCAGAATGATCGGTAGAATGCTGATCGTGGCCCCCATGCACATGAGCACCCAATCACGACTGTTCTGACCCTGAAACGCATACATGCCCACTGCCAGCGTGCGCAGTTCTGGCTTGCCAAGTGTGAAAACCAGCGGCCCAAAAAATGCGTTCCAGTTACTCATGAAGGTGAACAGTCCAACAGTGGCAATCATAGGGCGGGACAGCGGCAAAACCACCAACCAGTAGCGCTGCCAGAGACTCGCGCCGTCAATTACGGCGGCCTCTTCCAGCTCCGGCGGAATCGAGCGCATATAGCCGACAAACAAAAACGTATTGAACAGCATACCGCCTGCCACGCTGGTCACGATCACGGCCCATATAGTATTCATCAGGCCCAGGCCGCGCACAATTTCGATGACGGGGATGATGGTATAGCCAGCGGGCAGGAAGAACAACACGCCGATAGCAATCAGCAGATAGCGTTTTCCCGGCATCCGCAGGCGGGCCAGCGCATACCCGGCCATTGATGTCAGAAGCAGGACGATGAGCGTGACGGTGACGCTGATGAAGACGGTATTGAAGAAATAGCGGCTGAAATTGGCCCCTTCCCAGGCTTTGCGAAAATTATCGACCTGCAAGGTGGCGGGAAAGGGATTGAGGCCGAGCGTGAAAAACTCGTTGTTCGTCTTAAACGCACTGCCCACCATCCAGAGAAACGGGAAGACATAGACCGCGCCGACTGACAGCAGCAGCACATGCAGCATCGTCTTGCCCACCCCGGACAGCAGGGGCGCAAAGAGGAAGTCATCAGGGGTTTTTGTATCAGGCTGTGCTTTTGCAGCACGATTTAAGACCGCCATGATTTATGTTCCTCTCTCAGTGGTAAAGCGCTCACGATTCGTCCGATTGACAATGTAGAGTTGAATCATGGTGACGCCCAGGATTAGCACATTCATAATGAAGGAGGCCGCCGATGCATAGCCAAGATTGGCCGGGCTTGACGCACGCCCCTGGCCGCCAAACGCATAGGTGTAGATATAGCCTGTGACCACCTCGCTTGAGAAAAACGGCCCGCCGCCTGTTAGCACAAAGGACTGTTCAAACACCTGCATACTACCCAGGACGGCAAAGAACAGAATAATCGTCGCAATCGGGCGAATCGAAGGGAGGGTGACATAAAACAGGCGTTGAAACCAGTTGGCCCCATCCACTTTCGCGGCATCGTACAGCTCTTCGGGCACGGTTTGCAGCGCCGCCATGAAATAAATCAGGTTCAGGCCGAAGCTGTACCAGGTTCCAAAGGCCGTTACGGACAGCATCGAGAGCTGTGGATTGCCCACCGGATTGATAGGCGGCTTGATGCCAAACGTGGCACTCAGGTTGACGCCGCCCTGCTGAAGCATCAAGCGCACGACAATCGCCACAATCGCCAGGCTTGTGACCACCGGCAGAAAATAAATCGTGCGATAAAAATTGCTCATTCTCAGCTTGGGATTGTTGAGCACGAGGGCCAGCATAAGCGCCAACATCAGCTGGATGGGAACCAGCACGACGGTGTAGCGCAGCGTGTGCCCGAACGCATTCCAGAACCAGGGATCAGACAGGACCGTCTGAAAATGGCGCAGGCCCACATACTGCGTGGGGTTGCCAATCCCGTTCCAGTTATACATGGTGATTTGAACGGAACGAAAAATCGGATAGATCGAAAATGTGAGCGTGAGGATGAGCATCGGTAGGACAAACAGCCACCCCCCAATCGCCTCATTTCTCAGCTGCGCATTAATTTCGCGTTTGCCTCGTTTGGGGGCAGCCGCCGCACTTACACTGCTCATGTGAGTCTCCTGGGTTTTGATAGGGGGCATCGTTGCGATCATAGGCCTGAGAATCAGGGTGGTCTTCTTAGCGATGATCAATTTTTGAGGCGTAGGGGGCGCAGCATGCTGCGTCCCTCGTCATGGTCTTTCAAGCAGGGACGCAGCACGCTGCGCCCCTACAATGAAGGCCATAAAGATGTAACGTCCCCTAAAAACTAACGTTTATCCTTCATCCAAACGCTCTAGATCCCGTGAGATAGCCCCCTCCCGACGGTTTGACAGTGGGTATTACGAGCCGGATGGCATGACAATCTCGTAATCTTCGGTCGGAACCCAGTCTGTTGGCGAATAGTATTCGGCTTTGACATCGAGTCCTGCCGCCTGTGCATCGGCAAGGCCCTGATCAAATGCCAGTTGTGCGCGGGCATCGTAATCGGCTAAGGCCGCAGGGATGTCGGTCAGCTGGCCGCTGAACACACCCATCACAATATCATCCAGGGTCGGGCCTTGCAGCGTCACCTGAACCTGAGCCAGATCAGGATAGAGCACACTCTGCGACGGGCCTGCCACCGCCTCTTCATTCAGTTTGTAAATATCGGCCCAGGCTTCGTTGGTGGCATACTTATCGTAGGGCTTGGGGGTGTTGATGTGCAGGCCGTTGCCCATGCTGGCCCAGATATCGCCCGCCTCGGCTGAGTGCAGGGCCTTGAAGAATTCCCAGGCTTCCGCCGGATGTTCGGTGTCGGCTGCGATGGCGAACCATGTGCCGCCGGGGCCATACTGGAAGCCGCCGCCGCGCTCTTCAACGCCTGCCAGAGGCAGCGGGATCACACGGTAGGTTTTGAAATCGGGGTTGGTCTGTTCCCAGCCCGCGATAACCCAGTCGCCAGCGATCAGGTGAGCGAACTCCCCTTCAGCGAATTTGACGCGCACGCCTTCATCATCGATGGCGAGGGCCGCCGTATCCTGGAGAACGAGATCTTCATCGCGCAGCGTCACCAGACCCTCAAGGGCGGCATTGGCGCATGCATCTTCAGCGGCAGCGAATTTCCCTGTTTCCCAATCGAAGCCCGGGAGCGGGCCTGTGTTCCACAGCTGTGTGCTGAACTGGCACATCCACAGCCACCAACCCGCCGCCCACGTCTGCGTGCCGGAGAAGCCGATGCCGTACTTACCCGTCTTCTCATAGATGATGCGCGAATTTTCGATCAGCTCATCGAGCGTGGCGGGGAATTTGTAGGAGCCGTCTTCATTCACCAACCCGGCTGCATCATACAGCGACGTATTGACGAACATCTTGATCCAGATTCCAGGAGGGCTGAACGGCGCACTGTAGGTCATGCCCTTAATCGTGTTCGTGCCTTCAAGGAAAAAGAAATCGGGCTTTTCAAACGAGCTGGTCTTCCAGGCTTCAAAACCTTCCAGATCGTTCAGCGGCAGGAACCAGTTGCTTGCCACATAGGTGGACATTTTTGAGCCATCAGGGATGACGAAGACATCCGGCGTTGATTCGGAGCCGGCCTGGAACGCGGCGGTGACGAGTTCGTTATAGCCGCCGCCCGCCTGGGTTGTTTTTTCGATGTTGATATTAGGATGAGCCGCCTCAAAATCCGCGATAATTTTATCGACAGCCGGGCCTTGCGTCTGCCAATAATCCCAATACGTGATCGTAACCTGATCCTGAGCGCTGACAGACACTGCCATCACACTCAAGAGAGACGCAAAAAAGCCAAAAAGCAGCGTACGCGAGATCTTCATGTTTTGTAATCCTTTAGAAAAAAAACGAGCGATATTTCCGTCAAGACAATATTGCTACCGGATGGACTCTTTTGAGCCTGAACATCACCTCCTTCACAATTTTAGTGGGCGCACGGAGTCACGAATGACCAAGCGTGTCGCCAGTGTTGCCGTAATGCAGGTTCGGTAGGGATCTTCAGAGCGATCCCGCAGCAGGCGCACAGCCGTGCTGCCCAGGAGGAGTTTATCAACATAAACGGTTGTGAGCGCCGGTTTGATCTCGCTGGCGAGGTCAATATCATCGAAACCGACCAGCGAAAGATCGCCCGGCACATCACGTCCCAGATCGTGGGCCGCATGGATCACGCCCACTGCAACGTTATCATTGCAGGCAAAAATCGCGGTGATCTCAGGACAGCGCCGCAGTAACCGCAGGGCCGCATCATAGACGGCTTCGCGGATGAGCGGGCTGTCTTCAATGAAGCTTTCGTGGATGTGGTGGTGTTTGAGCGCCCGCATATAGCCTTTGCGCCGTTCGCGGATGCTGGGATAGCCATCCGGTTGGCTGCCAAGCAGCCCGATTTTGCGATGGCCCTGTTTGACGAGATAGGACACCGCATTGTAGGCCCCATGAAGGTTGTCGCTGACCACGCTGTCAAGCTCCTGGGCGGGCGCATACGCATCGACCAGCACAACGGGTTTGCCATTCAACTCATTGATGGCCTCTTTGAGATACGAGCCGACCACCAGCACGCCATCCACGCGATTATCATGCAGCAGCGGCGGATACATAAGCGGACGATTCTGCTCATCCACTTCGATGTTGGCATACATCAAACTGAGATTCATGCGCTGGCATTCACGTTCTACCCCGGCCAGCACATACGAGTAAAAGGGATTGGCGGGCAGCGGCACATCGGGCGTGGAGCGCGTCAGCATCCCCACAATCGAGAGCTTGTTGGTCATGGGCGTATCCACGCGCACCTGCTGCTGATAGCCCAGAGCCACCGCCGCTTCCAGAACGCGGGCCCGCGTTTCAGGCGATACATTCGGCTTGTTCGCGAGGGCCTGCGACGCGGTGCTGATCGCAACACCCGCGCGTTTTGCCACTTCACGAAGCGTCGAATTATCTTTCATAAAAAGCCATTATTTGTTTCGGTATAATCGAAAGTGTTCGCAAAAACTGTTAGATGCAACTTTAACACGACTTTTTGTGTCCGTCAAGTCTCGTCATGGGCAAGAAATGGTCTTAGATGATGCTCACCAAACAGGCTGACATGCCATAAAATAGACATAATATCTCTCCATAAACCTCAGAAAGGGCACAGCGTGCTGCGCCCTCAAAAGCGCTTTTCCCACACGGCTATTTTGACCACCGAAGTCGGTTTACGGAAAGGTTCATAATTAATCAGGCTGTGATGAGGAGATAAGGCATGACGTTTTTTCTGGCGCAGGTCTAGCGAGACTGTTGGCGAACCCCATCATGAAGCTACCAGAGCCTTGAGAGGGGATTTTCGGGTCTTACCAATCGGCGCATCATTCAACCAATTCAAGCTGCGGATCACATTAATGGCAACAGCCGCCATCACGCACTGCAAATGGGTCTTCGCCAATCCAATATAGCGTGACTGCCTCAAGCCCGTCACCCGCACCAACTGTGAATGACTGCTCTCAATCCCTGCTCGTTGACGATACATGTCCTTAAATGCCTCGGTTTTCTGGCGTTCGCGGGCCCTGGGCAAGACCTCATACTCTCGTTGGGGCTGAAGTGTGATCGACCGATTGACCCCTCGCGTACACCGCGCTTTGAGGGCACACTTCATGCATGTTTTCTCAGGGAAATGCACACGGATCACCGGGGTTTGGAACTGGCTTTTGCCTTCGATCCACGCTCGATTGACATGCCCCGCCGGACAAATCACCTGTCGCTGACGCCATCGGATTAGGAGCCGTTTGATAATGCCATTCGTTACAAACAAAATGTATTTTGGCGTAGGGACAGGGCTTGCCCTGTCCGTTCATCGCGTGAAAATGGACAGGGCAGGCCCTGTCCCTGCACGAATCATGCATAACATTTTTTTGCATTATCAAGCGGCTTCTTAGAGATCAACAACACTTTGTTGCATCAAATATGAGGGCAAGCTACGATAGAGATGAGGGTTAGGACAGTCTGGGCGTGCTTCACATCGGTTGTGTTCCTGCATCGCAACCGTCCTTAAGATCATGGTGCTTTCTCAACATGTTTTGCTCATCGGGTCAGGGTCATTAGGAAAGCATTTTTATGAGAGTGTTCATTACCGGCGGCGCAGGTCTGATCGGCAGGGCCGTCGCTGTCCATCTGATGGCGCGTGGTTACGATGTGCATCTCACAGATATCGTGCCTGAAATCGATGTACCGCATTCTACTTATGCCCTGTGCGACATTCTGGACTTTGATGCCGTGCGTGAACAGGTGCGCGGCTGTGATGCCATCGTCCATATGGCGGCACTGCGAAATCCGCTGTTGGCCCACACCCACGATGTCTATCGCATCAACACAGTGGGCACGTTTAACGTGTTTGAGGCTGCCGCAAAAGAGGGAATCAGCCACGTGGTGCAAGCCAGTTCGATCAATGCGTTGGGCTGCGCGTGGAACACGACCGATTTTGTCCCTCACTACCTGCCTGTTGACGAAGATCACCCGCTGTTTACGACTGACTCATACTCGCTGTCAAAACAGCATGGGGAGGAGATTGGCGCGTATTTCTGGCGGCGGGATCGGCTGTCCAGCGTGGCGCTGCGCTTTCCCGGCGTCTATCGTGCTGCTGAGTGGAAGGATAGCAAGGGGCAGGCCGGGCGTCAGGCTATGCGTGCCTTCCTCGACAGCTTTGTGCTGCTGCCAGTGGCCGAGCAGGAGCGGCAGATGGCGCTGGCTCGCCAGTACACGCTGGCTTTTCGTGCCGAGCGTCGCCTGGAATATCCAGACGGGGCCTGGCGAATTCCGGCGGTTGATGACGTCAACGCGCATCTGCTGTATGCCTACATGTTTGATCGTTTCAACCTCTGGACCTCCCTCGATGATCGTGATGCAGCGCTGGCCGTTGAGAAATCGCTCACCGCGTCGTTAGAGGGCAGCCACAATTTATTCGTCAATGATCGGCAAAACACATTGGGCTATGATTCTCAAACACTGGCGACGCTGTTTTTCCCCGATGTCACAGCGCGAACACAGGCCCTCATCGGCTCTGAATCGCTTGTCAGCGTGAATCGTGCGCGGGATGTGATCGGATTTGAACCCCAATATTCTTTGATCGGAGATTCTTATGCTTAGACTTGCGGAAGTCCTGCCCCCTCACCAGACATCCCTATGGACGATGGTGAAACAGTGCGGGATCGATTATGTGGTCGGCACGCTCGATTGGACGCGCGGGCTGGATGTGGAGAAGGACGATCTACCCTGGAGTTACATGTCACTGGTGCGATTGAAATCTGCCTATGAAAACGGTGGATTCCAGCTCGAAGTCATTGAAAACCGCCCGCCCCTCAACAAGGCCAAGCTCGGTCTCCCAGGTCGCGATGAAGAAATCGATGCCGTCTGCGATTTGATCCGTAACATGGGCAAGTTGGGGATCGCGGTATGGTGTTATGAATGGATGCCCGTCATGAACTGGATGCGAACGTCCACAACCATCCCCACCCGGGGCGGGGCACTTGTGACGGGCTACAATCATCAGTTGATGCAGCAGGCTCCTCTGACCGACTATGGCGAAGTGACGGAAGAGCGCTTATGGGAGACGCTGCAATATTTCTTAGAGCGGGTGATCCCGGTGGCGGAAGCAACCAATGTGAAGCTGGCGATGCATCCCGATGATCCGCCGCTGTCGCCCATTCGCGGCATGGGACGCATCATGCGCAGCGTTGAGAATTACCAGCGCCTCATTGACATGATCCCCAGTCCCATGAATGGGATTACCCTATGCCAGGGGAATTTCGCCCTCATGACCAATAATGTGCCCGATGTGATTCGGCATTTTGGCGCACAAAACAAAATCTTTTTCGTCCATATGCGCGATGTGCGCGGGACTGCCGACAATTTCGTCGAGACATTTCATGATGACGGCCAAACGGATATGCTTGCCTGCATGAATGCCTATCGTGAGGTGGGCTTTGATGGGTTGTGCCGTCCCGATCATGTGCCGACGATGGTTGGAGACAGCAACGACAATGCCGGGTACTCGGCCATTGGGCGGTTGTTCGCTATCGGCTATTTAAAAGGATTGCATGAAGCTGCTTACGGCCGCTGATCCAGTTGTCTAATTCCCAATGAACGCGTATTCATTTATTGATCGTGAAAGAAAGCTCACTTCATGAACATCATCACACCAAAAGAAACTCTGATTGAACTGACACACTTAAACCCGTTTGACCGTTTTGAGGATGGTCGTCCGCATGTTCCCGATGCCTTGCTCAGCCGCCTGGAAGCGGCCACCACCGAACAAGCCTGGGGTGTCCTGCGGAATCACGGCTACAACTTCCAATTTGAGGGCAACTGGCTCCAGACGCACCCGGAAAAGATTCTGGTAGGGCGCTGCGTGACGGCCATGATGCTGCCCTATCGCCCGGATTATCATAACCTCGTCCAGGAACAAGGGGTGAGTGAGGGGCGAATCGGCGGGCAGAACTCATGGGTGATCGATACGCTGGTTGAAGGCGATGTGCTCATCGTTGATCTGTTTGGCAAGATCAAAAATGGCACGTTCGTCGGGGATAATCTCTCGACATCCATTCAATCGCGGACGAAACGCGGGGCCGTGTTGGACTGTGGTATACGCGATTATCAGGGCATTCGTGAACTCAAGGAGTCCGCCTTCTTCTGTCGCGGGGTTGATCCCACAGCGATTGCAGATGTGACACTGGCCGGGGTCAATCGGCCCATTCGTATTGGTCAGGTGACGGTGCTGCCCGGTGACATTGTGCTCGGCACACCAACGGGTGTGATCTTTATCCCGCCGCATCTCGTCCAGGAAGTGGCTGACACCGCCGAGGAAATTCAACTGCGCGACACGTTTGGCAAATATTGTTTGAGCATCGGCAAATATACGCCGGGTGAGATTGATGTACCGACCTGGCCCGAACGGATTGAAGCCGATTATCAACTGTGGCTACAAGACAAGAGAGGCGGCTAATCATGATGGATGATCAGAATCTCGTCGATAATATTAACGCCTCGTCGCGTCCGTCAGATCTCAAAATTACGGACATGCGCTTCTGCAATCTGCGCGGTCTCCCGATGGATTGCACCATCATTCGCATCGACACAAATCAAGGCATCACGGGCTACGGCGAGGTCCGAGATTGGGCCAGCCCTACCTATGCGATGATGCTCAAAAGCCGCATCATCGGCGAGAATCCCTGCAACATTGACCTCATTTTTCGCAAGATCAAACAGTTTGGACACCACGCCCGTCAGGGCGGTGGCGTGTCTGGCATCGAAATGGCGCTGTTCGATCTGGCCGGAAAAGCGTATGGGGTGCCCGCCTATCAACTGCTCGGCGGCAAGTTTCGCAGCAAAGTTTTGTGCTACTGCGATACCGATGCGGTCCGTGACGGGCAGCAAATGGGCCAGCGCCTGAAGAAGCAGATGGATCGCGGCTTCAAGTTCCTCAAGATGGATATCGGCATTGGCTTGCTCGAAGGGGTATCCAGTGCGCTGTGCGCCCCGCCCGACGCGCTGAACACCAGCAATGTGATGCACCCTTTTACGGGCATTCAGATTACGCCCATTGGGATCGACTATCTGGTGGAGTATGTGCGTCAGGTGCGGACGATCATTGGCTATGAAATTCCGCTGGCTGTGGATCATTTTGGGCACATCAACCTTGAATCCTGTATTCGCCTGGGGCAAGCGCTCGATTCATTCGCGCTGGCGTGGTACGAGGATATGATTCCCTGGCAGTTTACTGATCAATACGTGCGCCTCTCTCAGTCCGTTAACACACCGATTTGTACGGGTGAAGACATCTACCTCAAGGAAGGGTTCCGTCCCCTGCTGGAAAAACGCGGCGTGTCGGTGATTCATCCTGATCTGACGACGGCGGGCGGCCTTCTGGAAACCAAGAAGATCGGCGATCTCGCACAGGAGCATGGGGTTGCGATGGCGATGCACTTCGCTGGCTCACCGATCTCATTTCTCGCCAACATCCACTGCGCCGCTGCCACCGAAAACTTCTACGTGCTTGAGAATCATTCTGTCGATCTCAGTTGGTGGGATGATCTTGTGGACGGGATCACCAAGCCCATGATCCAGGATGGTTACGTCACAGTCCCAGAAACACCCGGCCTGGGACTCAGCGACGTGAACGAAACCGCGTTCCGCGAACGTCTTGACACGCGGCGGCCAGGGGGATACTTTGACCCATCCCCTGAATGGGATACTGAAAAATCCGGTGATCGGTTGTGGAGCTGATGAAATTGATGATCGAGGCAGGACTTTCGCGTTAAAAGCCCGTCCGTAAACCCATTTCGTCCAAAAATAACCGTTTGTTCGTAGGGGCACAGCGTGCTATGCCCTTTCTGAGGTTTACGGATCGTTACTCAGCGATCTGAATCCGAGACAGGAATTCAGGCGTGCCGAGGATCTCTAGGCGCAGACGGAAGAGTGCGCCTGCCAGCTCGCCATTGGCCGATAGATCGTCGCCGCCTGCCGTTGTGATATAGATATCACGGGTATCGTCACCGCCGAACGTCAGACTGGACACCTTCTTGACGGGAAACGTGATTTCGCGTTCAATGCTCCCCGATGGGTCGTAGCGTACCAAACGCGACCCATCCCAGACAGCCAACCAGATGAAGCCCTCTGCATCCACTGTTAACCCATCGGGATCACCATCGTCTGCCGCCAGCGTCACAAAGTTCTGCGGATGTGAGATCGTCCCGCTCGCTGCGTCATAGGCGAATTGGGTCACG
>DAOTUR010000218.1:0-2425 GCA_034436915.1 Anaerolineae bacterium | reverse complement strand
ATCGTGGGTTTGTAGGGGCACGATGGATCGTGCCCTGGTGATTTGTAGGGAATTTGGCGTGGGCGCGATGCATCGCGCCCCTACAAGGGCGTTTGTCGCATGGATAGGTGAATGATTACTTCGCAAGGAGGGGCTTTTCACCCCTCTCCAAGAAGTGGGGAGGGGCCAAGGGAGGGGTTCTTGCGTCCCTTGATCAGGAGGTGATGATTGCAAAAACTCGCCGCTGACGTTCCCGCATGTTGGGCATCGAGCCACACAGCCGCTTTGGTCGGCGCACGCAGCAGCAGCACCTGGAGCCGCTCGATGGTGACCGCATCGCAGCCCATCCGCTCGGCCCATGAGACAAGATCATGGCGCTTGACGAAGATGTCTGTTTCCTCAATCGTCAATCCGACCTCGGTATACAGCGCCCGCCATTCATAGCTGGCATAGCCGCGCACATGCGACGGATCGCGCAGCTTCTCGAAGGCATCGACATAGCGCCCGGCCTTGCGGCTGTCGGGCAGCAGATGATCCTGAATCAGCAGCCCGCCGCCCGCCTTCAACACACGAACGCTGTTGGCTATAAACGCCTGAATATTCGGGAAGTGATGCGGCGCAATACGGCACGTCACCAGATCAAACATGCCATCCGCAAAAGGCAGCGTTTCCGCATCCCCGGCGACATAACGTATGTGCGCCCCTTTGCCCTCGGTATGCGTGCGGGCGGCGTGCAGCATGGCCTCCGTCAAATCCAGCGCAATGACCTGCTGCACCAGCGGCGCGAAGGCCAGTCCGGTATGTCCGCCGCCCGTCGCCACATCCAGCACAACCCAATCGGGCTGTGCGGCCCCCATGTCCACAAGCCGCGTCAGATCATCGCCTTTGGCATGGCTGGCGCTCTGCACATACGCCTGGGCATGGGCACCAAAATTGGCGCGGACATCCGCTTTAATCGAGTCATCGGACATAATTAGCCTCTCGCATTGATCTGACACAGCGAGGACATGACATGTCATGTCCCTACAATTATACCCGCTGCAATGTCTGTTCAATCAGAGTGGCGGCCCGTTCGACGCCGCCCAGAGCGCTCATGGCATCGGCAAATTGGCGGGCGTTGGTCTGCACCCACTCGGCATCGAGCAGCGCTTTGACGCCCTCTTTGAGCAGCCCCTGTTTCACATCATGCGCCGTCAGATTCAAGCCGATTTTGGCCTGGGCCACGCGCCGCGCCTGAATACGCTGATCGGCGGCATGAGGCACAACGATCTGCGGCACACCATGCACAATCGCATAATGGGTTGTCCCCATGCCGCCATGATGGATCATGACTTTGCAGCGCGGCAGCACATGGGCAAAGGGCGCCCACGTCAGCAGGCGCGTGCCGGGGGGCAGAGCACGTTTGAACTCGGCTTTTTTGTCAGGCTCTATGGGATTCCAGCCGACCACAACAATCGGCAGCAGTCCCGCCTGCGCCGCCGCAATCGCCGCCCAACTGTAGAAGCCCAGATCGCCCGTGAAGATCGTCCCCAGCGTGATGAGTGCGAGAGGCTTCTCAGGCGCGATATCCTGCAACCACTGCGGCGGCGCATCGGTGGGTTGTTCCGCTTTGCCGCCAACGAACTGCGTCTGAGGCAGGATTGTGCCTTCTTCGGCCTGATACCACATCGGCGTAAAATAAGTGAGGTGCAGGTGTGGGCTGCGGATAGCGGGTGCTGTTCCCTGGCTAAAATTGAGTCCGTCTATGCCAAACTGCTCGCACAGGCGAAAGATGCGCTTCTGGCTGTCGCTGCTGAGGAAGCGCTGTACCGGAAACAACGCCTGCTCATCCAGGCTGGCCTGGGCCGGCCATCCCGCCACAAACAGCGGCACATGCAGCACCTCAGCGGCGAGGGCAGCGGCGCTCAAGAAGGGGTCGATCACAAAAGCATCGGGTGTGCCACGCTCTTTTGCCAGATCGAGCAGCGCCTGGATGCCCAGAGCCACCAGATCTTCACTCAGCCATGTGTCTAAGGCCCGCGTATAACGCAGCGTCACCGCCTCTTGCGGCTTGATCGTAGTCAGATCGGGCGTGGGCGGAGGAGGCCACAGCCAGCCCGTATGCGGCACAGCGGCAAAATTGAGACCTTTTTGCAGGATAGCATCGCCCAACGATGCCTCACTCACCCATAAAACGGTGTGGCCGCGTGCTTGCAGCGCGAGGGCTGTTTTGAGAAATCCGCCCCAATCGGTGTGACTAAACAGGGGCGCAGAGATAAACCAGAAGGAGGCCATACATTTCCTTATATTACGAGTAGGGACAAGGCCGGCGGACACGGCAGGCCGTGTCCCATATGCAGCAACTTAAGCAAATCACCTGTCGTCCGCCTCGCTTTTGTCCTGTCGTCAGGGGTTGAAAACCCCTGCCTTGCCTTTTGCGGGACTGAAAGTCCCGCTCAAACCATCT
>DAOTUR010000217.1:0-3574 GCA_034436915.1 Anaerolineae bacterium | reverse complement strand
CTTTGCGCCAACTTTCGCCGCTCCAAGCCGCCTCATTGGTCGTCCAGCATCTCGACCAGCGCACCCAATCTCGGCGATCACGTCTCAGAAAGCGTTTAAAGACGTGAATGTGACATTGTCAAATTATTCAGCTATCCGTGTGACGAAGGCCCTCGTAGGGGCGCGATGCATCGCGCCCTGATTGATTTATAGGGGCGTGGGCAGGATATATCCTGCCCACGCCAAACCCACGATTCTCATGGATAGGTGAACAATTACATGTAAAATCTGATATGAGTCCAAAACACAGCGAAGAGGAGCGGTTTCATCAACCCCATATAACAGGTTCTCAACAATATTGCCCCAAAAGGCAGCAATGGTAGATTTGGGCCTAATCGCGTGGTTATGTTGTCCCATTTCAATCTGAGGTGGGATTGGCATATGGGGCGCAGCACGCTGCGCCCCATATGCAGCAACTTAAGACAGTCCATCTTTTAAGGACATTGCTCGCCGCGTTGTCGCAGGCTAAAGCCCTCCGCCTAGCGTGACAAAGCCCCATTCATGGGGCTCATGGCGAGGGAGCAGGCGCGTTTGTAGCCCCGTTTACGGGGCTTCGTACTCCCTAGACGGACGGCTTTAGCCTCTGGTGAGAGCGGATGCCGCGTGCTGATCAGATGCCACATATCCTTAAGTTGATACGCATGGGGCGCAGCACGCTGCGCCTCTACAAAAACGCTGTGACCTATTGTGAACCTATCGTATAACGTGAAAAGTAATGATTCACCTATCCGTGCAACAAGGGCCGTTGTCGTATGGATACCTGAATAATTACATAACAATTTGTAGCCCGCTCGTCTTTACACCGACAGATGCTCACGCACGACGTTTTGATCCAGGTCGCTCGGCGCACCGCTGGCGACAATGCCGCCCTTTTCGATCACATAACAGTGATTCGCCACGCCCATCGCAAAATCCAGGAACTGCTCCACCAGCAAAATCGACAGCCCGCGCTCATCGCGCAGTCGCACAATCAAATGCTCAATGTCCTGCACGATGTTCGGCTGAATGCCCTCCGTCGGCTCATCCAGCAAGAGCATCTTCGGGCGGCTCATCAGCGCCCGTCCAATCGCCAACTGCTGCTGCTGCCCGCCGCTGAGTGTCCCCGCCATGCGCTTCGTCATCGTCTTGAGCACGGGGAAAGTCTCGTACATCTCCTCCACAATTGTATCGGCATCCTTCTGGCGCTGCGGCGCAGCTTCCAGGCCCATGAGCAGGTTTTCGTAGATCGTCAAATACGGGAAGATGCCGCGACCCTGCGGCACATAGCCGATGCCGGATCGCGCCCGCATGTGCGTCGCCATACGGGTGATATCTTTGTTATCGAAGACGATTTTGCCCTGCCGTGCTTTCAACAGACCCATCACGCTCTTGAGCAGCGTAGTCTTGCCCATGCCATTGCGTCCCATCAGGCACACAATTTGTCCGTTGGGGACATCGATGCTGATATCGTTGAGCACACGGCTTTCGCCATAGAAAACGCGCAGATCGGTGATCGTAAGCATGATATTGTCCTTTCAGGCGGTCTTCTCGTGGCTGCGGCCCAGATACACTTCAATCACGCGGGGATCACTCTGGACAGCTTCGACAGGCCCTTCGCACAAGAGTTGGCCCATGTGCAGGACAGTGACTTTGGAGGCGAACTGGCGCACAAACACCATATCATGCTCCACTACCAGCACCGTGCATTCGCCCAGGATGGATTGCAGCAGTTCGCCCGTGCGTTCGCGTTCGCGGTGCGTCATGCCTGCGACGGGTTCATCCAGCAGCAGCAGACGCGGCTTCTGCGTCAGCAGCATCCCGATTTCGAGCCACTGTTTTTCGCCGTGTGACAGTTGGCCTGCCAGCACATGCGCCCGATGATTCAGGCCGATCTTGCCCAGTGTCATCCGCACATAATCATGGGCATCACTGGATAAGCCGCGCAGATACGACGTGCGAAAGCCCGCCGCCGCCTCTAAATTCCCAATCACCGACAGGCTGCCAAATACCGAGGGCGTCTGGAACTTGCGGCTGATGCCCAGGCGCACGCGGTGATGCTCCTGGCGGCGCGTGATATCCTGTGACCCATCGTAGATCACGCGCCCGCTGGAGGCCCGCGTCTTGCCTGTAATAATATCGAGCAGTGTGGTTTTGCCCGCCCCATTGGGGCCAATCAGGAAGCGCAGTTCGCCCGTATCCATCGAAAAATTCAGATCGTCCAGCACCTTGAAGCCGTCAAAACTGACAGTGACGTTCTGCACGTCAAGAATTCGTTTTTCCATAGCGTGTCTCCGTGAGGGTCGGCTCAACATCGCTGATGAGAGCAGGGAAATCAGGGCGCGGCGTCTGATTCGAGACGGGCCGAAGTTTATCAATCAGGGATTGGGCAAATCCGATCAAGCCGGAGGGGAACAGCAGCACGACGGCCACAAACAGTCCGCCCATAATCAACTGCCAGACATCGGGATATCTGCTGCTGATGACACTTTTTCCCGTATTGACGAGCAGCGCCCCCAGGATCGCGCCGACGAGCGTGCCGCGTCCGCCTACCGCCACCCAGATCACAATTTCAATCGAGGCGGTGATATCAAGCTGCTTGGGCGCAATGATGCCAATCTGCGGGACAAATAGCGCCCCGGCCAGCCCTGCAATGCCCGCGGACAACGCAAACACCAGCGCCTTAATCAGCACCGGGTTGTAGCCTGCAAAGCGCACGCGATTTTCATCATCGCGCACCGCCACCAGCAGCCGCCCAAAGCGCGAACGCACAATGAAGCGGCAGAGGAGGTAGACCAGCGCCAGCACAACAGCGGAGGCGATATACAATCCCAGCTTGGTATTGGGATCAGACAGCTTGACACCAAAGATCGTTTTCATCTGGGTGATGCCATTCGTGCCGTTGATCAACTGCTGCTGCCCGACGACGAGCAGCGCCACAATCGCTGTGAGCGCCTGGGTGATGATCGAGAAATACACGCCCTGCACGCGGCTGCGAAAGACCATAAAGCCCAACAGCCCCGCCCCGACCATCGGCACGATCATCGACAGGGCGATAGCGACAATCGGCGAGTGAAACGGCTGCCACAACCAGGGAAGCTGCGTCACGCCGTACAGACCCATGAACTCCGGCAGATTTTTGCCCGCTGCTTCCAGATTGAGATACATGCCGAAGCAGTACGCCCCCAACCCGAACCACAGGCCCTGTCCCAGGCTCATCATGCCTGTATAGCCCCACAGCATATCCAGCCCAACGGCCACGATTGCATAGGTCAGAAAGCGCCCCAGTTGATTGAGCTGAAATGACGAGAGCGCCTGCGGCATAATCAGCAGGAACACCACAGCGTAGATCGCCATAAACACGGCATCGCCCAACCACGAGTTGGAACGCACGCTGGAGGTTGTTTTTGATTTTTCAGCGACATCAGTCATCGGACTCTCCTAAGAAGCCGTTTGATAATGGAATTTGTAATCTCAAAACAGGGTCATCATGCTGTTTTTGAGCCATCGTCTTGATCGTAACGCCCTGTTTGGTCTTTTGTAGGGGCACGATGCATCG
>DAOTUR010000216.1:0-1797 GCA_034436915.1 Anaerolineae bacterium | reverse complement strand
ATCTTTCGCTGCCCGCGCTGCAATTGGATGAGTTGATTCGCGCTCAGGTGGTGAGCGCGGGCGCACCCGTTGAGGCGTCGGCCCAGATTGGCGACACGCCGTATCGCGCCCTGTATATGCCGCTGACGATGGGCGCGACAACCCCGCTGATCGTGGGCGTGCTGCTGCCCAATCGTCTGCCGTTTGCGACGGAACTGGGGCGGCAGATGGCCTCGCTGTTTGCGGCGGCGCTGTCGGGGACAGCGGTTGTGGCCGTGTTTGCGGTGATGACCCGCGTGACACAGCGCGTCGAGCGCGTCACGGCTGTCGCGCAGGCCATCGCGCAAGGCAATGTGCAGGCCCGCACAGCCATGCCTGCTCACGATGAAGTCGGGCGGTTAGGAGCGGCGCTGGACAGTGTGGCCTCATCGATCCAGGCCCGCGAAGATAAATTTCGTACGCTGCTGCGGCGCGAACGGCGCGAACGCAGCTATATGCTCTCGATCCTCGAATCGATGCCCGATGGCGTGCTGGTGTATGACAAAGAGGGCCGCCTGATGCTGATGAATCAGCACGCCCGCACGCTGCTCGGCGCAAATGCCGCCCAACGCGCCGCTGATCTGCAACCTGTGGCGGATGCGCTGCTCGGCCCGTCGTTGGCCCCCGGCCTGTATGCCCTGGGTGATCCGCGACAGGTAGAGCATGGCGGCCAGATTTTGAGCGCCCAGGCGGCAGCGGTCATGACGACGACGCAGCAGGCGCTCGGTACGGTCGTGCTGCTGCGCGATATGACGGAAGAGGTCAAACAATCGCAGGCGCGTGAGCAGGTGCTGGCGCAGTTGAGCGTTGAGGTGCAGCAACCGCTCGCCACCATGAGTCAGCAGGGCGCGATGCAGGCCAACCCGATGGTGAACGAGTTTGCGCGGGAGATCGCCCGCCACAGCGCGGCGCTGCAAAAAATGATCGTGGATATGCGCGAACTGACGCAGTACAACCGCACTCTGGCACGGCCTCGCCAGCGGCCGCTGGCGATTGAGACGCTGCTGTGGGCCATCGTCAACGATTGGCGGCAGATTGCGGCGGCGGCAGGACTCGCGCTGCAAACTGAGATTGGTCAGAGCAACCTGTTCGTCCTGGGCGATGAGAGCAAGCTGCGGCTGGCGTTGGGCAATCTGGTCGATAATGCCATCAAATACACGCCAACGGGCGGCGCGGTCAGCCTGGAGATTAAAGGCGAGGTCAATGGGGCGGTGCATGTTCGCATCCGTGATAACGGCGTGGGCATCTCTCGTGATGATCTGCCCAACTTATTTATCCCGTTTTATCGCGGTACACCTGTCACCGCCAGCGGTGAGATTATTCGTGTGCCGGGCATGGGGCAGGGGTTGGCGATTTCGCGCCAGATCATTGAGGCGCATGGCGGCGTGCTGCGCGTGAAAACGCGGGCAGGTGTCGGCACAGCGGTGTATCTGGCGCTGCCGCTCACGGCGGAAGTGCCGCTGACGATGGCCCCGGTGGAGTATCAGGACAGCGCGACGATTTTGCTGCCTGATAACGTTGATATGGAGCAGTTGTGGAAGCGGCGGCGCTAGAGAGAGTGTTTTGCTCTTCACCCTCTCTCACTGCGCGGGAGACGGATTGGGGTGAGGGTTGGTGAGCGCTCCCCACGCCTAAAGGCGGAGGCTTCTGCCGCACGCATGAGCCTCCCTGCGCTCTACGTTGTGCGACACGGACGCGTCCCGCCCGATTTCGTTGTTTTGTCTTATCGGCGGCGGGCCTTTATGCCATCTTCCGCCCAGACACACCTTGTATGCTTGC
>DAOTUR010000215.1:0-5201 GCA_034436915.1 Anaerolineae bacterium | reverse complement strand
ACGCCCTGTTTGGTCTTTTGTAGGGGCACGATGCATCGTGCCCCT
Source organism: Anaerolineae bacterium (assembly GCA_034436915.1). Lineage (GTDB taxonomy): Bacteria > Chloroflexota > Anaerolineae > Aggregatilineales > Phototrophicaceae > JALHOR01. The sequence goes on along the minus strand of DAOTUR010000215.1, from coordinate 5,156 downwards.
ACGGAAAACGCTCTCCAAAACATGCGTTTAATACGGTAAATCCATTACGTTCCGCATTATCAAACGGCTTCTTATTGAGATGCCGTTAGCGCATCGGTTCTTGCAGCGGCTTGAGCATGGTGCGGAACTGCTCAATGCCATTTTCGCCCAATACGGCGGAATATTCGGCTTCCATCTCCTGCTTCACAGCGTAGGCGTCTTTGATGAACTGTGCGCCGCGATCTGTAAATTTGACCAGAATCGCCCGCCGATCCGTCGGATCAATTTCGCGCACGACATAATTACGGCGTTCGAGTTCAGCCACGAACTGACCCATCGCCTGTTTTGTCACGCTCAGGCGCTCGGCCAGCACGGAGATGTGCGTGCCATCGGCATCGATATAAGCCAGAATTGATGCATGGCTGATCGTCAGACGCAGATGCCCATAGCGTTCGAGCTTCTCCAGCGAGCGCTCAATATACAGGCGGTAGGCACGCAGCATCAAACGACCGATGTTATCCTGACGGATACTTTCAATGTGTTCTAACGGAATAGGATCAACCATCATTATGTGAAACCCTCATTTATAGATGTGTGTGGTATAAAAATGCTTTTGCTGCGAATCAGCCTATCCTGATATAACGTGTCACCGAAAAGCTCTCAAATGATGGCTGCGCCCCTTATAGGCGTAACGGGCGCGGGATAACGCGAGCCTGCTGCGGTTCGGTGGGCGTGGGCAGCGGCGGCGGGGCTGTCATGGTTGGAACCGCTGAGGGCGTCAGCAGCGGCGGCGCGGTGGAAAACGGCGCGGGACGGGTGAGCGATTGCACATACAGCTTCAATCCCTCAACAGCGGGCTTGGGCGTGTTATCGCTCTTCCACAGACCTTCGTGCAGGCTGGCATTATCCGCCTCACGGCAGGGCATCGGCTGACAAATGCGATTGACGGGAAAGTCAAACGCCTGCCAGACCATCCACCCAAACAAGCGATTTTCATCAGCCCATGTCACAGCGCTCAAAACCTGCGCTGACTGCTCAGCCTCGCTCACCGTGTAGGTACTGACGCCAAAGCCCGCCAGCAGAATCGGCCTGGGCGTGGCGGATGTCTGAATGTCGCGGATTTGGCGGCGGGCTTCGTCAAGGCTGGCGGGGCGCTGAAGGCTCACAAAATCGACGTAGGGCAGTGTATCGACAGGGCTGTACTGCCAACTGGCCGTCACCAGATGATTGGGGGCAAGCCGCTTGATGGTACGGGCGGCGCGGCGCAGCCATGTGAGCACGCGCTCTCTGGTGAAGCGGGCTGGAACAGACGGGTTGGCCCCATAATCAACATCGCCCGCGCTCCGCATATCCCAGGCCAGAATGGCGGGTTCATTGGCGTAGCGGGTGATGAGATATTCAAACTGCTGCCATGTGCGCGATGGATTTTCATAAATCGGGCTGCTGTCGAGATTGGTCTGATCGTTGAGGGTGACAATCACATGGAAGCCTGATTCGGCGGCCATATGGAAGAAACGATCCAGAAAACGCACCGCCCCCGGCAGAGGCACGGTTCCGTTGCCCTGGCACATGAAGAGGCCATCATGCCACAGGAAAATCCGCACCGTATTCAAGCCCAGAGATTGAAATTTGCCCAGATCACCGCGCACCACCGCATCGGGGGTATCGATCAGGAAGTGATATTCGGGTGTCTGGGCGGGCATATAATTAATACCACGCACGAAGTATGCGGTATTATTGTCGTATAATTGATTGCTGTCAAGGCGAATAAAGGTGGTAAAGGCTGATGGCGTATAGGTACTCACGGTGAGCGCAGCAGCCTGCTGTGGGGCCGCTTCACACACGGGTAATGAGTTCGTTTGTGCATGGCAGACCAGCACCATCCACAGACTGAGACACACAATGACACACCGCTGCCACATATCAAAGCCTGCTTTAATATAACACACTGTTACGTATAAAAGCGTCTTTCCCATTATGCTTCTCATTTGACATTAATGCAATAGCCTTTCATAAAGAAATGACGAAATATAGCGCTAAAAATCCATATAAATTTTGTTATAGAAAACGAAAAAAGAGACATCGCACATGTCTCTCTTTTATAACGCAGTTATTTATAGAATTTGACGACAGATCAGCTATTCCAGCGAACAAGAGCGCTGTTGGTGGTCGGCGCTGCCAGAAATACCTGACTGAGGTCATTCAAGCGCAGCAGGGCGATCCCCTGTCCGGCGCTCTCGATAACCGCGTTCTGCCCGGCGGCATCAAGCGATACGGCTGTTCCATTGCTGAGGAGGGGCTGGGCTGTACAGTCCGCGCACGTCAAATCGAGGCCGTAGACCGTCCGATCTGAGGTGTCCATCTGCGATGCGCCATAAGCCGTGTAGACCGCCATATTTCCCTGTACCAGCAGGCCAGTACGGGGAGCGGCATTGCTGCCCACCTGCTGAGCGCTCTGGACACACGACTGCTGCGCGATACACGTCAGTGACGCACGCCAGATTTGATCCTGGTCACGGTAGACGATCTGGTTGGCGGCGGCATGGACATCAGAGGCGCTGGCGGGCAGGATGACCACGCTGGCGGCAAACGGATCATCACCGCAGCCGGAGAGCAGGCAGCCCACATCCACCCAGCGAATCTGGCCTGCGCCATCACGGAAGAACAACTGCGAGGTATTGGGCAGCCAGCCTTCCGGGAAGATCGGGGTACGCCCGCCGCTGTTGAAGCGAATCGCTTGGCCTGTCTGTCCATTGGCGACATAGACCGCGCTGGCCCCATCCGTATCAAATGCGCCATACGCCACCAGCGGCACATTTGTCGCCCACAGCCCGCCGCTGGCATCCGATTGATCGCCAGGGAGAGCATTTGCGCCAAGCGTATAGCTGCCATTTTGCCATGCCAGCGGCAGCGCATTGGCAGGCAGAGATGAATCCACATGATCGCTGTAGGGAGAGATCAGTGATCCCGTGCCGATGGGCGTTTGGCCCTGGGCGGTCACGCTGTACACGGTTTGCCCATCTGAGAGCAGCACTATATTCGCATTTTGCCATAGCCCGCCAGACAGAGATGCCCCATCCAGACGGCCAAAATCCGTCAGGGCTTGTCTTTGTACGTCGCCCAGGCGCAGCACAGCGCCGCTGCCATCCTGCGTCGCAACCAGCAGATGCACCCCATCCGGCGACCATGTATAGCCGACGGTGGGATGTAAGGCTTCACCGGGATTGGTCACAATCCAGCGTGACGCGCCGTTGGCGTCCGTCACGACGAGCTGACCGGACTCGTTGACAAACGCGACCCAGGGCGTCCCCGCCTGAGCCACGACTGACCCGACGACGAGCAGCGCCACGAAGAGAAGCCCAAGCCAACGAAGAGATTGCATCGTGATTCACTTTCTATTGAGCCGCAGGCACAGCGTCTGCGTGTCGTTTCTACTCTTGATTCTAGAGCATGTCTGCTCCGCGTAAACCCCCTGATATGTGGGGGTGAGCCTGAGCGGAGGGCAAGCGTCAGGTTGGGGTGAGGGTCAGTTTTTACCGCACGCGCCAAGCAGCTTATCGCCCTGCTAACGTCGCACACGCCGGACATGTGCCATCGGCGCGGATGATGGCATAGCCCGCCATTGGATCAGCATCATACTGTGTGAAATCAACATTCCACACGATCATGAGTTTGACGGGCATGTCGGTATAGCTCTCCAGGATGCGATAGGCAGCGGGCAGCCATTCGGCCTGCTGTGCAATCGTGACCTTGCCCGCCCAGCCGAAGCCGCCCGGCAGCGGGCCGTAGCCTTCGCGGGACAGATAGCCCAGTTCCGTGAGGCACATTGGGATATTGACGCCCTGGAAGGCACGGCTGACGCGCTCCAACATGCGCGGCAGATAGCGCGTCGGGTAGCCATCACGCGGATCGCCTGAACGCCAATCCGGGGGAATGACGCCTTCGTTGTAATGCACGCCGATGCAATCGGCATACTGCGGAATATCAGTGCGGGCCATCCCCTGATAATAGCGATCATCATTCCAGACCGAACCCAGGCCGAACGCGCCCTCTGCGCCGGTGGGAGCGAGTGCGCCCGTGATGACCATGATATCGGGATTGACCGCTTTGATGGCGGTATACGACAGGCGCAGCATATCGGCATAGCGGCTTGGATCAATGCGGCCTGTGGGCCATTCCCGATCCAGGTTCATCTCATTCCAGACCTCAATCGCATCCGGCCCCAGCGTAGCAATCTGACCGAGATACTCGGCAAAGATGGGGTTGTACTCAGAAAATTTCATATTGGCAAGTTCATCGCGCTTGCCCACAATGCTGACGAGCACCTTGAAGCCGGCTTTGTGGCCGCGCTCGATCACATCACGCGGGCCATCAATCGTATCGCCAATCGTGAAGCGAATTTGAAATTTGACCCAGGTCATGCCCGCCTCTTTCATCGCCGACTGTGCCTTCTCATCGAAGAAGGCTGTATGACCGCCCAACGGCAGCCGCCCATCATCGACCACAGGTGTGATATCTGTCATCGTGGCGAGGGGAGCCATCGTCACAGTGGCGGCGGGCGTGGGCTGTGCGCCCAGGATAGCGGCATCCGGTGTTTGCAGGGCGGTCACGGGCGCAGACGACAGCGTTTTGCCCTGGTTGTTCACGGCAATCGGCGCGATGGTGTAAAACACACTCTGGCCGCTGGTCAACAGCGCCCGCAGCCGCAGTTGATACAGGCCATCAGGATAGACAGCGGTGCTCCATGTTCCCACAACGTCATTCGTGACAGGCTGTATGGCGGGTAGTGTGACAGGCGTCCAGCGCGGAGCGGCGCTACTGCTCGGAGTATAGAGCGCGGTTTCCAGAAAGTAGCTTTGCAGATTGGGGACAGCTACTGTGCCGCGCACGCTCACATCGCCCGTCACGGAGGTTTGATCGGCAGGCCAATCGAGGAACAAACTGTCCTGTGCAAACACAGTCAGCGCACAGACCAGAATGATGATCAGGCCGAGGATGCGGGAAACACGACGCATAGGGAGTTATCCTTTGTCTTGTCCAATGTAGGCGCATGATAGTTCATGCGCCTCGCAATGTGCCTAAGCGTTTGCTCAGAATTGTCTCTGAAATACTGTGGATCGTCTCACAACCACTGCTTCAAGAGCATCTCCATCGTGGCGGTTTTGCCCGCTGCCCAT
>DAOTUR010000214.1:0-6438 GCA_034436915.1 Anaerolineae bacterium | reverse complement strand
CTGAACGCTGGAATGCCACACCGCTCGGCCTGATTGTGGCGATTATCATTATTATCTTCGGGAATCTCGTCGCGGTGCTGCGTGCCCTGCTGAGGAGGGATCGTTAAGATGGGTTTTGTAGACACCCTGGCAACAGCCGTCGGACTCGTCCTTACGCTGTTTATCTTCAGCTATCTGCTGGGCGATAACTGGCTATATCGACTTGCGATCTATATCTTCATTGGCCTCACGGCAGCCTTTACGCTCATCGTCACAGTGGAGAGCCTTGCGCCGTTTGCAGGGGCGCTCATTCGGCTCATCAGCGGCACAGCCAGCGACACCGATGCTTTCCCCGCCATCTGCTTTGTGCTGGCACTGATTCTCATCATCCCGGTCTTGATCGGACGCCTACCGGGGCGCGGCATCACGCTCGGCCTGCTGATTGCCGTCGGGAGCGCGGTGGCCGTCCTGGGGACGCTGACAGGCACACTCATCCCCTTCACCCTCAGCACAGGCGCATTGGTGCAAGCCTCCGTCAAGACCAATATTTTCAACGGCATCATTCTGATTGTGGGCGTCGTGACATCGCTGCTGTACTTTCAACTCGGCGCACGGCGAACGGCGGACGGTGGGATTGAGCGCGGCGCATGGTCGCAGGCCATCAGCGGCATTGGACAAGTGTTCATTGTGCTGACGCTTGGGGCCTTGTATGGCACAGCCATCCTGACGAGCCTGACGATTTTGACCGCCCGTGTCAGCGATATGGTGAGCTACGTGAAGGGAAATACGCCATGACAGATGCACCAGCCGCACAAGGCGCACTTCTGGCCGCCGATTTTGGCAGCGTCAGCACCCGCGTGACGCTGTGGGATGTGGTCGATGGCGAGTACCGTCTCATAGCCCGTATCGTCACGCCGACCACTGTGGGCTATCCGGTGGATGATATCAGCGTCGGGCTGAGACGCGCTCTGGCCGAGATCACCACCGCCACAGGCCGCACCTTCTTCAATAAAGCGGGCCGCCTCATCACACCCGAAGGCACAGACCGCACAGGCGTTGATCTGTTTGTAACGACGGCCAGCGCCGGGCGTCCGCTGCGGGCGGCCATCATCGGCCTGATGCCTGATATCAGCCTGGACAGCGCCTTTCGCGCCATCAACGGCGTGTATATCGAAGCGGTTGCCACGCTGCATCTCCAGGACAAGCTTGATGAAGAAGGCCGCCTGAATGCGCTCGTGCTCACGCGCCCCGATTTGATCTTCATCGCGGGCGGCATGGATGATGGCGCGGTGGATGCGCTGAAAGGCATGATTCAGACTGTTCGGCTGGCGCTCGATCTCACCGATGAGGCGCATCGTCCAGCGGTTCTGTATGCGGGCAATCAGGCACTCGTACCGTATCTGCGCGAGACACTGGGCGAAGGGGCCAAGCTGTTCGTCTCGGAGAATATTCGCCCGACGATGGACGAAGAGCATTTTGAGTCAGTCACAGCCAAGTTGGGCCAGACGTTTGACACTTACAAAGAGCGGCACGGCGAGGGCTTTAGCGAGGTCGGGGCCATGAGCCATACGGGTGTTTTGCCCACCGCTCAGAGCTACGCCTTGATCGCAGAGTATTTTGCCCAGTCGCGCAAAGCCCAGGTGATCGCGGTGGATATTGGCAGCACCACGACCACGCTGGTGGGCGTCTTCAATGGCGATGTCGATGCCACCGTCAGCACAACGCTCGGCCTCGGCCACAGTGCGGCGCTGCTGACGGAACAGTTGGGGGCGGACAAGCTCAATGCATGGCTGCCCTTCTATCCTAAAGTGGGCGAAATTCGCAATTATGCCCAGAACAAGACGCTGCGTCCGGCCTCGCTGCCGATGACGCTGCGCGATACCTATCTCGAACATGCCTTCGTCCGCGCCAGCCTGCGCTACCTCATCGATACAGCGCGAGTCGCCTGGAACAATGTGCCGCGCACTGGCCCCATGCCGGATGTCGATATCATTCTGGCGGGCGGCGCAGCGCTCACAAGCAGTGGGCATCCCGCGTACAACCTCATGCTGATTGTGGATTCGATTCGTCCAGGCGGCATCACTGAGGTGATGGCCGATCCTTACGGCCTGATCCCGGCGATGGGCGCGGCGGCCCGTTTGAATCCGGAGGCGGTCATTCAGTTGATCGAGCGCCAACAGTTAGATCGGTTGGGCACAGTCGTCAGCGTGGGCGGCCTCCCACAAAAAGATAAGACTGCGCTGCGTCTCAAGCTCACCACCGATGACGGCGAAGTCATCACCCGTGAACTCATGGGCGGCCATCTCTTCCTGCTGCCGCTGCCCGCCAATGCCGAAGTCACGCTTGAGATTACGCTCGTGGGCGGCCTGCGCGTGCAGGGCAAACGACGCATCAAGCGCAAGCTGCGCGGCGGCACGGCGGGCCTGCTGTTCGATATGCGCGGGCGTCCGCTGCATAGCGGAGAGACGGTGGCCGAGCGTGCTCAGCTTCTGCCGATGTGGTTGCAGGAGGCCACCGATGACCCGATCTCAGAGATTCCTCAGTCGTGGTTAGAGCCGATTGAACTGACGGACGAGGAGGCGATGGATCAGGAAATTGACGAACTCGCGCTGCTCACAGAGGATGCGCCCGCGCCCCGTCGCGGTCTGTTCAGCTTCCTGCGGCGGCGGCCAGCGGCGGTCCGGGTTGCGGAGGACGACGATGAATTTATGCGCCTGATCAACAACGAAGACGCTGCGCCCGCCGTTGGGATTAAGGGCCAAACCGGGCCGCTCGACCCGCGCAAAGGCCGCAAACCCGGCCAGACCGGGCCACTCGATCCGCGCAAAGTGCGTAAACCCGGTCAGACTGCGCCGCTTGATGCGAAAGCGGGCAAAGACACTCCATCGGATGACGATGATCTGCGCGGGTTGTTGTAGGGTGTAGGGGCGGCCCTACACCTGACATCTGTATACAGGTGTGGCAAACTCAATCACGATTATTTTGTTGAGAGAAGACGATGCAGCATTATCCTGATCAACGCCTCATTGCCAAAATGACCTCCATCCAGCGCGAGGCCCTTCTGCCGGAAGAGGCCGAAGGCGTCGTGAACATCTCTGAGGGCCAGGCTGTCGATATTCGCCAGGTGATCGCACGCGGCAACATGCCCTCACGTCTGGTGGTGGTGGAAACGCAGACTGAATTGGGCAAGATGCCGCAGGAGACGCTGCGGCGTCTGCTCCTTGTGCGCGAGAACCAGGACAAGGTGAGCATGGGCGAGCCGATTGCGGGCAAAGATCGCAAACGCGGGCGGCGCGTCATGTCACCGATTGATGGCTTCGTCGTCGGCGTGTCGGGCAGCCGCATCCTCATGCGCGAAATCCCCGAATACATCAATCTTGAGGCGGGCGTGCGCGGCACAGTCAAGACGGTGTATCCGGGACGTGGAGCCAGCATCGAGGCGACGGGCGCGATTGTCCAGGGCGTGTGGGGCAACAACCGCCGCCTGATCGCGGTCATGCGCTTTGAACCCTCGTCCGGCGGGATTGAGGGACTGCCGCTGGACACAATCGATGTCACCTTCAGGAATGAAATCGTGGTGACGACGCGCCCTCTTACGGCGTATATGCTCCAGGTGGCGCAGCTCCGCAGTTTTGGCGGCCTCATCGCACCGTCAATGGATGCCCGTTTGATCGATATGGTGATGGAGATGAGTATCGCCGTCATGCTCACCGAGGGCTTTGGCGATGCGCGGATGAGTCAGGCGATTGTGACGATGCTGCAAGACCTGGAAGGCGGCCAGATGACGCTGGATGCTTATTTACCCAGTCGTTTTGTGCCGCGCCGCCCTGAAGCCATCTTCAACCGCCGCGCCGATGACACATTTGCGCCGCCGGAGATCGGTCAGCCGCTCAAACGCGGGATGCGCGTGCGCGTGGGGCGTGATCCCTACATGGGCTATGTGGGCCGTGTGTCCGATCTGACGGAACAACCCGTGCTTTTAGCCAATGGTTTGCGCCTGATGTGTGCCAAAGTCGACTTCCCAAATGGGGAATCGGTTCAGATTCCGTTAGCAAATCTGGAACTTGCGGGTCGTTAACTAGCGGCTAAATCCAATCTCGTTTACACTCACACCATGTCTTGATCGGGCGAATGCCTATTTTAATCGGTCTTTACCGCAGGGAGGGTCACGCATGACACGTCGTGATGAAGATGATTTTCGTGATTTTTTAGACGACGATAAAAGCGGGGGCGCGGACGACGATAATTTTGATGATGTCGGCTTCGACGATTTTGATGATAACGTCAATCTCGATGACGATGATATTTTTAAAGGCACGGAAGTCGATATCCCCGACGATGATGATGGCGGCGACGGCTTTGATCAGACGGAAACCGGCGGACGCAGCCGCACCTTCGTCATCATCGCGGCGGTGCTGGTGCTGGTGCTCATCGCGGGCTTCGCGCTGCTGGTGTATTCCTTCAACAGCTCAAGTGCGCCCTTTGAGATGACAAAAGCTGCAATTGTGGCGACCAACGATTTTGTGGCGACCAGCGGCTTTCAAACCGCGACTGCCGCCCAGGTGACGGTTCTGGCTTCAACGGAACAGTTCCAGACGGCCAGCGCTGCCAGCCCCACCCCGTCCCCCTCAGAGACGCCCAACTTCGATCTGACGGCGACGCAGCAGCTTTTGACCTCGACGCAGCAGGCGGTTGAAGCGGTGATGACCGCCACCTCACTCGCCCAGACGCAAAGCGCTGGACAACCGATTGGCCCGGAATTTGTGGCGACACAGGTGGCGCTGGCGCAGTCCACGCTGAGTGCCAGCGGCCCGGTGGGGACAGAGGTGCAAATTGCCACCCAAACGCAGTCCATGAGCGATGCCGCTAGTCTGCCAATCATCCAGGCCAATCAAACGGCAGTGGCGGGCAGCGTCATCGGCACACTCGTCGCCCAGGCCAATGAGACTGTCGCGTCCAGCGGGCCAGCCTCGACCCAGGCAGCAGATGCCAATGCAACATTGGCCGCCAATGCAGGCATGGCAACAGTGGTCGCGGATATTCAAAGCACATTGAGCGCGGGCATCAATGCCGACGCCGCCAATGCCGCCGCGATCTTCGCCGCCAACAGCGTCCTGGCAACCCAGATCGCTGATGCCAATGCCACCGCCCTCAACGTCGGGGCCAGCCAACCGCAGATCGTCCTGGCGACCCAGATCGTGTCGGACAACAGCCCGGTTGCGACACAGCTTGCCGATGCCCAATCCACGCTGGCCGCCGTGAGCACGCTAGTTCAAGACCTGTATAACGCCAATGCAACGCTGGCGGCCAACAGCGCAATGGCAACCCAGATCGCCGATGCCAATGCCACCGCGACAGGCAGCAGCGACACCAACCTGATCGATCAGGCGACACAAACGGCTGTGGCAGCCGGGGACATTGGCACACAAATTGCCAATGCGGTCAGCACGGGCGTGGCGGCAGGCGTGGCAGGCACGCAGGTGGCGAATATCGTCCAGACGCAAATCGCTGTCGGGGCCATAGGCACACAGATCGTACAGGCCAACCAAACGCTGTCGGCGTCTGTCGTCCTGGTGACGCAGGCAGCCCAGGCGCAGGAAACCCTGATCGCAGGCAGCCTCGTGGGAACACAGGTCGCCCAGGCCAATGAGACCGCTGTCGCAGGCGGCGTTGTCGGCACACAAATCGCGGTGCTGGTGCAGACGCAAATCGCCGCCGGCCCTATCGGGACGCAGGTGCTGGATGCGAATGCCACGCTCGTCTCCAGCGGTGCCATCGGCACGCAGATTGCTGATGGCAGCTTCGGCTTGAACGGCACAGAAGTCGCGCAGGTGCTCCTCACGCAGACAGCCATCGGGCAGGGCGGCGGCGATATTGCCACGCCCACGCAGGAAGGCGGCGTGAGTGTGGGCGCAGTCCAGGCTACTGCCACCAGACTGGCGGAAATCCTGCTCACACAGCAGGCGGGCGGCATCACGCCTGTCAACACGCAGCCCGCGCAAGGCGGTGCGTTCACCCCCACGCCGCGCCCGAATCAACTGCCCGGCACAGGCTTCTTTGATGATGTCGGCGGCAGCGGCGGCATATTTATCCTGATGGGCCTGGGCCTGCTCGGTGTGATTATGGTCACACGCGGCTTGCGGACAGCCAGCTCACGGGCGTAACCACAACTCTCCAGGAAAAAGTAAAAAGGGGAATGGCTGCAAGGCTGTTCCCCTTTTTGCATCTGAGATGGCTCGCTACTGTAGAAGCTATTGGTTAACCTTCACAATACCGGAAGTGTTGATTTTTAAACCGACTTAATCGTATCTATCAACTTTCAGACTATTTTCGATGCTCTGCTAAACTGCTTCTGGGTTTTCATGAAGCAGACTCGTACCATCGAAAGCAGGTAGTTTGCAAACGTGACGGATACTCATCAGGTCATCTCAATTCTTCTACTATTGTGAAGTTTAACCA
>DAOTUR010000213.1:0-16428 GCA_034436915.1 Anaerolineae bacterium | reverse complement strand
CGACCACCGAGAAGCCGATGGAATTGGCCTTCATGAGCGGGATTCTCCGCAGCGGCACATTCCCACCGAATGATCCCTGGTTGTCGGGCTATGCCATCAGCTACTACTACTTCGGCTATGTGATGTCGGCCATGCTGACGATGATCAGCGGCGTCAAAATCGGCATCGGCTTCAGCCTGACGATTGCGCTGTGGTTTGGGCTGACGGGCGCGTCGGCTTTCGGCGTGGCCTACAACATGGTGCGCTCACGGGCCTTTCGGCATGGCCTGCTGTGGGATGATGGGGCAAAACGCACAGGCGCATTGGGGGCGGGCGTCCTGGCGGTGGTGTGTGTCCTGTTCCTGAGCAATTTCCAATTCCCGCTGATTGAACTCCCCTATCAGAGCCGTTCCATGCCCGCTGAGCATTTTCAATTCTGGCGGACACAGGAGCGCACTGATTTCGACGCGAGTTATAAACAAGTCAACGACTCGCCCTTCACCATCACCGACCCGACACGCTGGGAATACTGGTGGTTCTTCCGCGCCAGCCGCGTCCTGACGGATATCAATCTGGATGGCACGCTGGCAGGCGGCGCACAGCCCATCGATGAATTCCCGAATTTCAGCTTTTTGCTGTCGGATGCTCATCCGCATGTGCTGGCGCTGCCCTTCGTGATTTTGTGCCTGGGCATGGCGCTCAATCTTGTGCTGCTACCGCGCAATCCCAACTGGCCGGAGACGTTCCTGTATGGGCTGATGGTCGGCTGTCTGATCTTCCTCAACACCTGGGATGGCCCGGTCTACCTGATGGCACTGGTGGGCGCGTATATGCTGCGGCGCATCATCGCATCGTCCGGGCGCATCACACGGCGCGATTGGGCGGCGTCTATTGGCTACTTTGTGATTTTGCTGACCATCGGCGTTGTGAGCGTGCTGCCTTTCCTCATCAGCTTTCGCTCTCAGGCAGGCGGATTTCTGCCCAATCTCATCTTCCCGACGTATTTCCCGCATTTCTTCCTGATGTTTGGGCCGTTTTTGTTCCTCGTGGGCGGCTTCCTCATCATTGAGACATGGCGCGGCAGACGCACAGGGCGCATGAATTGGACGCTCGGCCTCGGTACAGCCGTCGTGACGTTCCTGTTTTTGAGCCTGCTGGTCGTGCTGTTCGTGGGGCTGGCGTCGGTCATCCCCTCCCTACGCGATTCAGCCACAGGCTTCATCAAGGAGAATGGCGGCTGGGATGTGTTCATCAGCCAGCTTGTGCAGCGGCGCATCGACTATGGCAGCACGATCCTTGTACTGCTGATTGCGATTGTGCTGATCGTGGCGCGGCTGTTTCCGCAGGCTGGTAATCTCAAGCAGGATGAGATCGCCAATGAGCCTTATTCGCCCGCAACAGGCTTTGCGCTGCTGCTGGTGGGCATCGCCGTGATGATGATCCTCATCCCCGAATTTGTGTATCTGCGCGATGTCTTCAGTACACGCATCAACACGATCTTCAAGTTCTACTATCAGGCGTGGGTGCTCCTGAGCATCGCCAGCGCCTACGGGGTATGGTCGATCTTCTCCGTCCGCGATGAGGCCGCCCCCGCCGTCCTGCGCTTCCTCTACGGCGTGGTGACACCTGTGGTCTTCGTCCTGAGCCTGCTCTATCCCGTCTTCGGCATTCACTATCGCATGTTCGTCAACACCGGGCGGACGAATGCCAGCGAACTCCAGGCTCCGCTCACGCTGGATGGCACACCGAACATGACCAGTGCTGATGATTATGCGATGGTCATGTGTCTGGCCGATCTGGTCAAGGGCGATGATGTGGTTGTGGTCGAAGCGCAGCGCGATGCCTACAGCTCGCGCTATAACCGCGTTGGCTCGATCACGGGCATCCCGACTGTTATTGGCTGGACGAATCATGAACGCCAGTGGCGCGGGCCAACCTTCGATGAGACCGCAGGCGGACGCGGCGAAAAGGTTAATGCCCTGTATAATGCCCCGGATATTGAGTTTGCCCGCCAGATCATCGATGAATACGGCATTGATTACATCGTCTATGGGCGCACCGAACGTGATACCTATGAGTCCACCGGGGAAGAAAAATTCATTGAAAATTTCCCTGTCGTGTGTGAAGTGGGCGACAATCGCGTCTACCGTGTTGTGCCGCCGCTTCCTGGTTCGCAAGGATAATTTCGCATGACTGATACATTTCTGGAACAACCGTCTGTCCCGCAGGACACGTCTGCGCCCTGGGCCATCTCCTACGAGATGATCGCCTGGGGAATTTTGCTCCTGGCGGCGCTTCTCATCCGCGTGGCTGAGATTGACAACGTGCCGCTGAGTGATCGTGAGGCCGTCCCCGCTGTCGCGGCATGGCATGTCGTCCATCCCGATGCCCCCGGTACGCCTGCGCCCGTTTCCAGCCCTATCGTGCTGTGGACGCAGGTCGCCAGCTTCACCGTCCTGGGCGGCACAGAGTTCGCCGCCCGCCTGCCGATGGTGCTGGCAGGTCTGGGGCTTGTGCTGCTGGCGTTCGCTCTGCGCGAACGCCTGGGGCGCGAAAAAGCCTTCCTGCTGGCGCTGCTGCTGGCCTGCTCACCGATTGGCATCACGGCGTCGCGCACAGGTGACCCCGCTGTCTGGGTCGCCCTGTTTGGCGGCGGGCTGCTGCTGGCGCTGTGGAATTTTGCCGATTTCCAGCGTATGAGTGATGCAGTCTGGGCAGCATTTCTGGCGGCGGGACTCATCCTGAGCGGGGTGGGCGGCATTGTCGCGGGCCTGATTGTGCTGGCCGCTGTCGTCGCGGCCTCGGCCTGGATGGTGTGGAATCATCCGCAAGACCTGGTGCTGGAACAGCCCGGCCATACCCCATTCGATCATCTGCGGGCGTTTACAGGCGCGTTCCCCTGGCAGCAGGCGGGCCTTGTATTCGTGGCGACACTGGTCATCATCGCAACGGGCTTCTGGCTGTCGCCTCGCGGTCTGGGGCAGCTTGGCGATGTGGTGGGTGGCTTCGTCAGCGGCTTCTGGTCGCCCTCGGTGGCGCACTCGCCCATCGGTGCAGGCTTTTTGATGTTAGTGCTGTTCGATCCACTGCTGATCGTGTTTGCCATCATCGGCGCAATGGTACTGATGCGCCAGGATCGCTTTGGGATGCGTGAGCGTTTTCTCACGGCCTGGGTGCTGATCGGCCTGCTGGTGATGATCTTCTATCGCGGCAGCAGTGCGGGCGCGGCCCTGTGGATCACGCTGCCCCTATCGCTGCTGGCTGTCGAGGGCATTGCAGAGTGCTTCGTGCATCGGCGTGCCCTGATCTATATGTTCACGGGCTTCATCGAAGAGGACGAGTCGCTTTCGCCAGATCGCACGCAGGGCCTCAAGTGGCTGACGGGTGTGGTCGTGATCGCGCTTCTGCTGATGCTGGCCTTCCACAGCCAGGAGGCCGGGCGCGGCCTGCTGCTCATCCCGCAGGGCATGAACCTGGGCGATGCGATTAACTATATGCGTCAGCCGGCCTTCTCGATGACGATTTACAGCATGATTTTCCTCTTTGTAGTAGTCGGCTTCCTCATCGTCGGCTTCTTCCTGGCCGCGAGTATCTGGGGCAATGTCAATACCCTGCAAGGCTACGGCCTGGGCCTGCTGATTCTCATGCTCGTATCGGGCGTGGGCGGCGGCTGGAAAGCGACGGCCCGCAATGGCACCGTCCCCGGCGAACTGTGGCAGGCAACGGCAGTGTCGCAGAATACACAGTTCTTCCGTGAGACGCTCAATGATCTGGCCCTGCGCCAGACACGCGGCTACCCCGAACTTAAAATCACGATTGTGACGGATGCCGACCAGGGCATTGATGACAGCGGGCTGGTGGCGTGGTTGGTGCGCGATTATGCCAAAACAACATTTGTGAGTTCCCTGGTCGAAGCCAAGCAGCAGGAGATCGTCCTGACCGCCCCCATCGACACGCCCGATCTGGGCGGCACATACGTCGGGCAGCCCTTCGTCCTCCGCACGCTGTGGACGGTGGATCGCCTCTCACCGATGGATGTGCTGGCATGGTTCACGCTGCGTTACATTCGCCCCGAGTTCACGCTGCGCTACATTCGCCCCGACGATCATGATGAAAATCGGGCCGTGCTGTGGGTTCGCAGTGATGTGTTCAGCCATGTGACGCCGCCTACCGTCAAAAAATAACGGCCCTCACCCCAACCCCTCTCCCACTTTGCGGGAGAGGTCGGGTGAGGGAATCTAAAATTCAGATTATTGAGGATTCGTTCCTGTGCGTCTGTATAAGACACTGAGACCTGCGTGCAGCGAGAGATAAACACCATGTCAGACATAGGGGCGGCATCGTCCACCGAACAACCCGATATTCCGGCGCTGCTCCAGCGCTGCTTGCAGGGCGATCAGGCCAGCTATGCGCTGCTGTATGATCACTTTGCCACCGGGGTCTACCGCCTGTGCTACAGCCTCCTGCTCAATCGTCAGGATGCCGAGGATGTGACACAGGATGCTTTTGTATACGCCTTCAAAAATCTGCTGCACTATGACGCGGCCAAATCCGCCTTCAAAACGTGGCTGTATACGATTGCTGTCAGCCGCTGTCGTAATCAGTATCGGCGCAAGGGCTTTTCGCTGTTTGATATTTCGCACATGTTTCATTTCAATCTGATTGCCCCCCGTGCCGACTCGCCCGAAGCACAGGTGATGCACCAGGATATGAAGACGCTGGTGCAGACAGCCCTCAAAGGGCTTTCGCCGCGCCTGCGTGAGGCGGTGGTGCTGCGCTATGGACACGGCCTGACCTATCGTGAGATTGCTGATATTATGGGCATCCCGCCCAAGACGGCAGAAAGCCGCGTGCGCTTGGCTCATGAGCAGCTTCGCAGCGCCCTCCATGCTGAGGGACGCGGCCTGCTCGAAGAACTCTTGCAGTTGTAGGAGGAGTGAATACGATGCTGACATGTCGTTATACACAGGCGCGGATTGCCGCCTTCATCAATCAAGAGCTGCCTGTGAATGCGCGGCGCTATGTGGCGCGTCATCTCGATACCTGTGCGGACTGCCGCGCTCAGTATGAGGCGCAAAAAGCCCTGCGCTATACCCTCATGGCTGAGGTTCCGCGCCTGGGCCAGCCTGCTGCGGAGGCGCTGGATACGGTCTGGTCGCGCATCGTGGCCGATTTGCAAGCGCCTGTGCCACCCCCACCCGCCCAGACACCGCTTCGGACAGCCGCGTTTGGCTTTGCTGCCGCCCTGATGGGTCTGGCGCTGATGCTGCCGCTGGCGACTCGTCTGGCCCCGCTTGATGCGCTGCCCCGTCCGCCGCGCCCGGTGATCAGTACGGAGCAAACGGGCACAACCTCCGAAGCTGTGCTCACAGCCTCGGCGCAAGCCACGCAGGTGGCGTTTATGGTTCATTACGAGCCGTCCATCGAGGCGTATAATACGCCCGCACTCGCCAAGCCTGCCACACCGGAGGCTGCCAATCTCGCTCAAGGCACACCTGAGCCACAAATTCAAAAGTCATAATCAGACATAAGGACTGTTGACGTGCAAACGCCTCCTGATTCACCCGGCCCCATCCAGCAGTTTTTCTCGCGGACGTTCAAACCGACACCGGAAACGCTGTTTTATGTTGTGATCTTCATGCTCGCCATCTTCACGCGCTTCTACATGTTGGGAGACCGCGTGATGAGCCATGACGAGAGCCTGCATACGCGCTTCTCGTACAATCTCTACAATGATGGCGATTTCCGCCATACGCCCCTGATGCACGGCCCGGTGATGTTCCATGCGGTGGCCTTTTTCTACTATATTTTTGGCGATAATGATTTCACGGCCCGCATTTATGCCGCCACCCTCGGCATTCTGATGGTCATGATGCCGCTGCTCTTCCGGCGATGGTTGGGCCGATGGGGGACGATGATCGCCTGTTTGATGCTGCTGATATCGCCACTCATCATGTATTACAACCGCTACATCCGCGAGGACACGCCCAATCTGTTCTACGCGCTGTTGATGATGTGGTCGATCCTGATGTATCTCAATGGCCCTGAGAATCAGCGGCGGCGTGAACGCTGGCTGTATCTGTTGGCCGGGTCGATGCTGCTGTGTATTGCCTCCAAAGAATCCGGCCTGATCTACACGGCCATCTTCGGCATCTTCCTGGCGCTGTATTTTGGAGCGCGGTTGCTGCAATACTTCACGCGTTTTTCAGGCAAAGCGATTTTCTATCTGTCGATGATGGGCATCCTCTTCGGCGGCACGCTGTCGCTATTTTTCTACTGCCTGTTTGATATCATCAAATTCGATATGTTCCCCAAAGAAGGCAGCGCCCTCTTCTCCGCCTTGAGTCAGAGCGATCAGACCAACTTCCTCGTTTGGTCGGCGGTGGCGGTGGTGAGCATTCTTCTCGTCATCATTGGTACGATGCTGTGGTCTTTCCGCGGGCGTGAGCACAAAGTCCCCTGGCGCGAGGCGTTTTACGTCTTTGGTGTCGCCCTGTTTGTGACATTCGTTCTGATCGTGATTGAAGAGCGTTCCCACACCATCTCGCTGGTGGCGACGCAGGCCGCAGCGCCGAATGACCCCAACAATCCAGAGGCGGCGGCGCTGGCTGAATCAACCATGACATGGCTGCCGCTGCTTGCAGCCTGGGCGCTGTTCATCGGCACGAGCGCATTCCTGTACATCGTGCGCCGCCGTCCCGTTGTGGAAGGCAAGGACAAATATGGACGCGGCTTCTGGGGCACGCTGGATCTGTTCCCCGAAGCCGATGTCATGATCATCATTCTGACGCTGGTGCTGCCCTGGGCGACGGCTCTCATTCCCTTTGCGATGAAAGGCACAGCCGCCGATTACAGCAATATTTCCAGCGGCCTGCCCCATATCCTCTACAACTTCATCGACAATTTCCCAGATATGAACAGCGCCGACCAGATCGGTCAGATCTGGGTGAGCTTCCTGGCATGGTTGCCGCTGATGGCAACGGCGATTGTGCTGGGGCTGGCGTGGAATTGGCGCAAGTGGCTGGTGGCGGCGGCGATCTTCCATGCCTTGTTCGCCTTCTTCTTCACAACCGTCTTCACCAACATCAACGGTCTCGCCACAGGCATGATCTACAGCCTGGGCTACTGGCTGGAGCAGCAGAGTGTGCGGCGCGGCAGTCAGCCGCAGTATTACTATCTGCTGGTGGTGCTACCCATCTATGAATTCCTGCCTATCATTGGCAGCGTTTTAGCGATGTTCGCCGGATCGATTTTCTTCTGGCGCGGACGCAAACACGATCAGGATGTTCAATCCGAACTGGCTCTGGCAACGGGCCGTTTAGACGCGAGCACGCTGGTCGAAAGCGGTGAAGCGCTGCCCGATCTCAATGAAGATGGCATCCCGGATGAACCGCTGCATCTTGAGCAGATCATCACGCTCCGCAATGCCCGCAATCTGCATGAACTCCCCTTCCTGTTCTTCTGGGCGTGGCTGGCGATCCTCAATCTCGTGTCGTACACCCTGGCGGGCGAAAAAATGCCCTGGCTTGGGATGCACATGACGCTGCCTCTGATCTTCCTGGCGGCATGGTTCTTTGGCCGCATCTTTGATCGCATCTCGTGGGCAAAAATGCGCTCGTATGGCTGGATTGCCCTGGTCGTGATGATCGTGACGACCATCGTCGGGCTGCAAACCTATGGCGCACTGCTGGTGGGACGCGGGCCGTTCCAGGGGTTGGCAAAATCTCAGTTGGAGAATACCTATAACTGGCTGGCCTCGGTCATCATGTTCCTGGGTGGGCTTGGCGTTCTAGGCTATCTGCTCACAAAGATGAATTTCAGCGAGATGAGGCGAATCGCGGCGGTGGCGCTGTTCAGTCTGCTGGCGATCATCACCTTCCGCGCCAGTTGGATGGCCTCGTTCATCAACTATGACTCGGCAACGGAATTCCTGGTGTATGCTCACAGCGCTCCGGCGGTCAAGTGGGTGCTCAACGATATCACCGAGATCAGCCTGCGGACAACGGGTGGCATGGATCTCAAGTTCGCGTATGACAACAGTGTGTCATGGCCGTATAGCTGGTACTTCCGCCACTTCAAGAATGCGGTCTTCGTGGGCGAGAACCCCACGCTGCAAAACCTGGAGAATGCCGTTGTCGTCGTCGTGGGCGATGATAAGCGGGCAACGGTGGAACCCCTGCTCGAAGATCAATATGTAAATTACGACTACATCCGCATGTGGTGGCCGATGCAGGAGTATTTCAACCTGAACATGACCCGCCTCACCAACATCTTTGATTTTTCGGCGGGCAATACCAGTTCGGCGCAGCTCCGTGAGGGCCTGTTCGATATCTGGTGGAATCGTGATTACACCGCTTACGGGCAGGCGACGCAGAAAGACTTCTCCGCCACCCATTGGCCCGTGTCAGATCGGATGCTGGTCTACATTCGTAAAGATGTCGCCAAGCAAATCTGGGAGTACGGCGTGGGCGATGGACAGGTGTTTGAACCGACGACGCAGGCCGTCAATCTGTGCCGCGTCAACTGGGATCAAACCAAAGCCGCGACCAGCATTCTCTCGCGGCCAGAGCTGCCGCTGGCCCGCCCGTTGGGACTGGCTTTCGATGCCCAGGGCAACCTGATTGTGGCTGAAGAATTTGGCTACCGCCTCTCGGTCTTCGATAAGGACGGTCAGTTCGTCCGCAGCATCGGCACACAGGGCAGCGCGACGGATACGCCGCAGTTCACACGGCCCAACAGTGTCGCCGTTGCGCCGGATGGCACAATTTATGTCGCTGACACCTGGAACTATCGCGTTGAGCATCTGTCCGCCGATGGCAGCAAAGTGCTGGGCGTCTGGGGACAGGCCAACGAAGCCGGCTTTGGCGCATCCACGCAGCCGACGGATGGCTTCTGGGGGCCGCGTGATGTGGCTGTCGATGCACAGGGGCGCGTCTACGTCTCGGATACGGGCAACAAACGCATCCGCGTCTATGATCTCTCATCCGGCACAGCAACCTTTGTGCAGGATCTTGGCTCCGGCGGCAGCGGCCCCGGCCAGCTCAACGAGCCAAATGAAGTGCTGGTTCATCCGGTGGATGGGCGCGTCTTCGTGGCCGACACCTGGAACCGCCGTGTGAGCATCTTCTCACGCGATGGAGCCTTCCTGACCAGCTTCCTGGTGCGGGCCTGGTACGATACCAACAGCAGCCTGCCGTATATGGCGCTGGATGCCAAGCGCGATATGCTGTATGTCGGCGATCCAAATGCGGGCCGCGTGCTGGTCTTCAATACGGCGGGCGACTGCCTGGGATCGTTCGGCGATCTGGCGACGGATACGACCTCGGTCACAACCAGCCAATTCAATGTCGTGAGCGGCATCGCGGTGGATGCGGATGGCAATGTGTATGTGGCGGATGCGGGCCTCAATCGTGTCCTCAAATTCGCGCCCTTCGTCAATCCGAGTGTCGGGCTGAATCAAATGCCCGACGGGATGCAGCTCCCCGCCGGCGTCGTGCTGGATGCTAATGGCAAGCCTGTCCAGCAAAAGCCCGCCGAGATCACAGTTGAGCCAGCGGCAACAGTGGAGGCCACCGTCCAGGCCGCCGAATAACGTTTTCACCCTCACCCCAACCCCTCTCCCACTGCGTGGTAGAGGGGCTTTTTGCACCCCACTCCCCTCTTCGCACCTTGTGGGAGAGGAGGGGAGTGGTCGTAGGGACAGGGCCTGCCTTGTCCGAATGTAGGGGCTTGGCACGCCAAGCCCTCGAAACTATCACCCCTTTAAACGGCATTTATGCGCCCCACTCTCCGGCTATTGACCCGCTCTTGATTCGCACAGTTTGACCGCACGGGGACATTCGCTATAATGCTAGGGAAGAGATATCACTCACGACAGCACGAAAGAGGCAGGCGGATGGCAAAAGACTTTGGAGATGTGGGAGCGCGTTTAGCCGCCCAACGCAAGAGCAAAGCCGCCGCTGCGGAACATGCCGCCAGTGATAAGCCCTACGACCACCAGGAGTCGTATCGCCTGCGGGCCAAAATGCTGGGCGTGCTCATCCAGGATGCCCGCCTGAGTTCGGCCCGCACGGTGGACGACTGCGCCCGCCTGCTCAAAATTGACCCCACTGTGGTTGAATCCTGGGAATACGGTGAGGATGTGCCGAGCCTGCCTCAGCTTGAACTGCTGGCCTACTACCTCGATGTGCCGATCAGCCATTTCTGGGGGCAAGATACCCTGGAGAGTGAAAAAGGCCGCAAGACCAACGCCCAATCCGAATATGTGCAGCTTCGCAATCGCATGATTGGGGCGCTTTTGCGGCAGGCCCGCGAGGAGCGCGAGGTGTCGCTGGAGGATGTGGCCGAGGCGGCCCATCTGCCCGTTGAGACGCTTGAGCAGTACGAGGCGGGTCTTCTTCCCATTCCCATGCATGAACTCGCTGTTCTCTCAACGATTGTTCAGAAGAATATGCAGTATTTTATGGAAGGCGAGAGTTTCATTGGCCTTCTCTTGCAGATTCGAGAGGAATGGAAGCAGTTTATTTCCCTTGATACCGATATTCGTCAATTTGCGGCGAATCCCCTCAATCTCGGCTTTCTGAAAATTGCGATGATGTTTGGCAAAATGCCTGCCAAAGAACTGCGCCAGATTGCTGCCGGGATACTTGAAATTTCGATGTAATCACTGCGCGAAAGGATCGCCACACACACTATGCCGACGGCCAAAGAACTCCAGGAACAAGGCGTCAGCCTGTTTCAACAGCACGATTATGAAGCCGCTGCCCGCGTCTTCCAGGAAGCCCGCGATGCCTATACCAACGGCGGCCAGGACGATATGGCGGCTGAGATGAAGGTCAACGTTGGCCTCGTTCACAGTGCCCTCAACGAATATCAGCAGGCGCTGGAACTGATGCAGGAGGCCCTCCGCACCTTCCAGGAGCAGGGCGATAAATCGCGCACGGCCCAGGTGCTCGGCAATCTTGGCGGCGTCTACATCGGCCTGAATGACAAAGAGCAGGCGCTCAATCATTATCGTCAGGCAGCCGATGTCTTCATGGAACTCGATGATGAGGAGCGCTATTCCGAGACGCTCATGGCGATTGGGCAGATGCAAATCCGTGACTGGAAGTTCTTCGAGGGCGCGGCCTACTATCAGTTGGCGATGGAAAAGAAGCAAAATCTCACTGGGACACAGAAGATTATCAAGCGTCTCTCCAATCTTATTGCCTCTCTCAGTGGTGCGCGAATCGGCTAACAGACGGATATTTGCATGTCCTCAACGCGGCTGCACATAAATCGCTGGCAAGGCGGTTTGTGTGCATTGCTCGTCCTCCTGCTCACGAGTCTTTCTCTCTGCACCTACAGCGGTTCGATTGAGAGCGGCGATTCGCTGCGCCTGTTCGATTCCGCCAGCAGCCTCGTCCACTATGGCGATCTGGGCCGCGACGAATCGTTCTGGTTCAGTCCGCCTGTCACGATTTCCGCCACCGATGCCGTTCCCCTGGCCGCCGCCGAAGATGGCACGGAACCAAGCATTGCCCTGGCAGCAGTCTTGTATCGACTGGGGCTTGCGCTGCCGGAGATCGGGCTGGTGCATCTCGTCTGGTTGCAAAATATCTTTGTTACGGCGCTGACGGGCGGTGTCTTCTATCTTCTGGCGCTGGTGTGGGGATTTCGCACGCGCACGGCGTTTGTAGGCGCGGCCCTGCTCGGCAGTTTGACGATTCTGCTGCCCTACAGCAAAACCCTCTTCCGCGATCCAGTGGCAAGTCTGGGCCTGCTGCTGGTGGCCCTGTGCGTGACGCAAATCCATCATGGCGGATTTCTCAGGCGCATATTGTGGGGAGTGGGAGCGCTGGCAGCGTTTGGGTTCGCGTTCCAGATCAAAGAATCCGCCGTGATGGGCCTGCCCGCGCTGCTAATATTGGCGCTTCCAACTCGTCTATGGCCTACTGCTCACGATGATGCTGCCAGCCCATCACGCGCCTCCCGATTCAGCGCTCTTCTGCTCATCAGCGGCCTGATCGTCCTTGCCCTTATCATCTACACGGAGCCGATTTTTAATGCGCTGCTGGCGATAGGGCAGCCCCTCATTCAGCGCATCGGCGGCGAGACAGCTTATATCCGCATCGCCCTGCATACCTATCTGTTCAGCATTGGCGGCAGCATCTGGGGGACATCGCCGCTGCTGCTGCTGGGTCTTGTGGGCGGCGTGTGGCTGTGGCGGCGCGGACAGATGCGCCTCGTGGGAGCCGTGATCATGTGCATCCTGGGCTATGCCATCGGCCATGCTCTGCGAAGCGGGCCGCACTGGTTTGGCGGGCTGTCGTGGCCGCCGCGCTTCCTTGTGCCTGTGATTCCCTGGGCCATGCTGCTCACGCTGCCCGTGCTGGAACAGGCGCTGACCCGTCCGGCCTGGATGACGCGCCTTGCGATAGCGCTCCTCGTCATCTACAGCGCCTGGATTCAGCTCAACGCCGTGTATCTGCCACTCAACCACTATATTGATGTGCTGCCGCCCAACCGTGACAGTGACCCCAATAACACCGTCCCCTTTGAATGGTCGGACGGCCTCAATCGCATTGAGGATTTGCGCTGGGTGCTGCTGCCCGCCTCCTGGAATGCGCTTGGCTTTGAGGGAGCCTGGGCGCGGGCGGGCATCGTGGGCTGGATGCTGGTCTATGGCGGATTTGGTCTCGCGGCAGGCGCGGCGGTTATATGGCTGTCACGCATACGGCGGCTGACACCCCCGCAGATGGCCCTTATAGCACTGCTCGGTGTTGGGCTGATGGGGGCGACCTATGTGAGTTTGCGCCAGTTGTATACCGCTGATCCGCTGTATCTCGCCAACAAGCCCGCCCTGAATGATGTGCTGCACACGCTCGAAACGCAGGCCCAACCGGGCGATGTGGCGCTGCTAGCCGATAATATGTATACGCTGTTCTTCATGAATCGCCACCGCAGCGATGCCCCGCGCATCATCACACTGCCCTTTATTCCCGGCGAACGCGCCAACGAAAAAGACCCGCCGCAGCCGATTCGTCCCAACCCCGCTGCCATGCTCATGGGCGACAAATTCTATCTCACGCCCAACGTGCTTGAGCATCTCGCTATGACGCAGACGCATGTCTGGCTGGTGGCGCACAATGGGCCGTTCACGCCCTGGGCTATCCGCCCGCTGGAACGCTATCTCAGCCTGTATCATTATCTGGTGCAGGCCATCGACACATCGGATGCGACGGTGCGCCTGCTGGAATACAGCCTGATTCCTGCGCCTGACCCGTTTGGCTTCATTGGGCCAGAGCATCCGACGGATCTCATCTATGAGGGGCATATCCATCTCAAGGGCTATACGCTGCCCCAGGGGACAAGCTATGCACCGGGCGATGTGGTGGCACTGTCGCTGTATTGGCAGGCCGATACTGCTATCAAGGACGATGCCGTGATTGCATGGTTCATCGCGCCTGTGGACGACAGCCATGCCCCGCTGCAAGGCCGCGACACCTCGCCCTATGATGGCTTTGCGCCACTCTCGACGTGGACACCCAACGTGGCGCTGTGGGATCAACACGCGCTGCGCCTGCCCAATGATCTGCCAGCGGGTGAATATGTGATCTGGGTGCTGTGGTATCGCCCGCATCCCGATGGCCCGGTGCGCCTGCCCGTTGAAGGCGCAGACACACGCGAGGGAACGATTGGCCTCCTGCCCACCCATCTGACAATTCGCGCTCCCTGATAAGGCATGAGGTCTATGCCTGTCATTGGAACTTTGAATTACAGCGCGATAATCCCTATTTTCTCATTAAACTGCGTGAGTTGGTTCTATCTGGTCAAAAAAATAGGAGTATTATAAACAAGGTTAATGGTCATCCCCTCGGAATACCTCTATGTCCGCAGAATTCGTTGTCACCGCGCCGTATCACAGCGATACGAGCAGTCCTGCTCGTTATATTTGGTTCCATGTGCGACGGCACTGGATTTATGCTGTTGTGCTGAGTATTGGAGCCTTCACCAATGCCGCCTTCGCTGCTGCCATCCCATATTTTGTGGGGCAAGCCTTCAGTGAATTGCAAAAGCCAACGGTGGATCAGGCGATCATCCTGTCGATGGCGCTGGGCGTCATCATCTCGCAGTCGCTGCGGGCCATTTTGCAATTGATGCGTAACTTTTCTTCTGAGATTTTCGCCCAGCGCATTGAACGCGATGTGCGCGATGAGCTGTATGCCAGTCTGCTCGGCAAAAGCATGTCCTACCACGATATGCAGCCAGTGGGCGATATTATGGCCCGCGTCACCAACGATGTGCGCGAAATGAACCTCATGATGAACCCCGGCTTCAACCTGCTCATCGGCTCCGGCATGTTCCTGCTCGTCCCGCTGGTCAGCACGCCGCTGATTCATCCGCAGTTGATCCTTGTACCGCTGGCCTTCGTCTTCGGTCATATGATCATTCAGTATCGTCTCGTCATGGCCGTTCATCCCATCGCGGAGAGCGTGCGGGCGAGCTTTGGCGAGATGAATTCACGTCTGGCCGAAGCCCTGGAAGGCATTCAGGTGGTGCGTGGGGCCGCACAGGAGGAATCAGAGGGGCGGCTGTTCGCCAAACTTGCCTCGCGTGTGCGCGATTTCTTCATTCTGCAAGGCGATATTGAAGCGCGATATGCCTCATTCCTATTCCTGGGGCTGTCAATCGGCCTCGCCTTCATCCATGCATCGCTGCTGTATTACGATGGGCAGATCACATCCGGTCAGGTCGTCACATTTATGGGCCAGGTCGGGCTGTTTGGCTTCCCCACCTTTACATCGCTCTTCTCACTGTCGCGCATTGCCAGCGGCACGGCCAGCGCATCGCGCATCCTGTCAGTCATCAATGCTGAGACGAATCTTGACCAGAATCGCAAAGGCTACGATGCGCCGATCAAGGGCCGCATCGTGTTTGAGGATGTCAGCTTCGGCTATCTGGGCAAAGACGTGCTGCACGATCTGTCCTTCCACGTCGAACCAGGCCAGACTGTCGCCATTGTGGGGCAAACGGGTTCCGGCAAGACCACCATCACCAAGCTGCTGAATCGCACCTATGACACCACCAAAGGCCGCATCCTGATTGATGATGTGGATGTGCGCGAGTGGTCGCTGGAGAGTTTGCGCTCCCAGATCAGCGTGATTGAGCAGGATATTTTTCTCTTCAGCCGCAGCATCGCCCAGAATATCGCGTTTGGCGATGAGGACGCGACGACGCCTGAGATTGAAGAGGCCGCCCAGAAAGCCCAGGCCCATGATTTCATCAGCGAACTGCCCGAAGGCTATGAGACCATCGTCGGGCAGCGCGGCGTCACCCTCAGCGGCGGCCAGCGCCAGCGCATTGCCATCGCCCGCGCTTTCGAGAGCGACCCGCCGATTCTGGTGTTGGACGACAGCACCAGCGCCATCGACAGCGCCACCGAAGACAAAATCCAGAAGGCCATCTGGAATGCTGCCAAAGGCCGCACCACCCTGTTGATCACACACCGCCTGTCACAAATTCGCTGGGCCGATCATATTATCGTGCTGCGACAGGGGCGGATTGTGGCCCAGGGCAAGCACGAGGATTTGCTGCAATCGTCCTCGTCCTACCGCCGCATCTTCGCCCGCTATGAAACACCCAATGCTCCGTCCCTCTCCAATGGGTCGGTGACAAACTCATCTCGCGCCAACCTCAGCCAGGACTAAAAACATGGGCTTCTTTGGCAACCTCAATGCCGAAAAATATGATCGCCAGTACACCGATGGCTATCTCGTCAAGCGCATCGGGCGCTATATGGGACGCTATCGGGGTCAGGTACTGGGCATTCTCGGCAGCTTCTTCGTGCTGTCGATCACATCATCGTTGCAGCCGATTCTGATCTCAAAGGGCGTTGACGCGCTCTCCAACAGCGTGTCATTCGTCGCCCTGATCGCCGGGGCGATTCTGCTGGCTGCCATATGCGAATATATCGCCAACTGGAATCGGCGGCGCTTGCTCTCGCGGGTGATTGGCAGCGTGGTCGCACAGATGCGGGCCGATTCCTTCAATGCCGCCATCGGGCGTGATCTGGCCTTCTATGATCGCAATAAGACGGGCAAAATCGTCAGCCGTATCACCTCCGATACACAGGAGTTCGGTGATGTGCTGTTGTTCTCCAGCGATGTGTTCTCGCAGGTGATTTCTGTCCTCTTCCTGCTGATCGTGCTGCTCAGTTATTCTGTTCCACTGACGTTTGCGCTGCTTGCCACCCTGCCCTTTTTTGCCTTCACAGCCGTCGCGCTGCGGAATACCGCCCGCAACGTCACACGCCAGGGATCGCGGGCGATGGCCGTCGTGAATGACAATATTCAGGAGAGTGTGGCAGGCATCAGCGTCGCCAAGAATTTCCGTCGTGAGCGCATGATTTACAACGAATTCCGCGACGTGAATATCCTCTCCTACAATACCAATATTCGGCGCGGCTTT
>DAOTUR010000212.1:0-4164 GCA_034436915.1 Anaerolineae bacterium | reverse complement strand
ATCCTGGCCTGTATGTGGGGGGCGTGTGTTATAAGGGCAAAGGGGCGCTGTATAACATCAACGTTGAGGCAGAGATTGCAGCGGAGCAGATTGCAGCCTATGTGAAGGCAGGTGTGTAGGGGCTTGGCACGCCAAGCCCTGATGATTTATTTTGATTACACACTCAGCGCATTCAGCATCTGGCGCAGCGCCACCTTGTAATCCGTCGCAAAATCGAAGCGTGGGCAGCGCCGCAGCGCCTCCGGCACATGGGCCGCGCTCACCTGCGCGATCACAATCGGCTTGCGCTTGTCCTTGAAAAACTGCCATCCCGCCGTGAGCGTGTCGTCGCCATCTGTCTGCGGTGACAGGACAAACACCATGCGCGTACATTCCTTCAAGGCCGGATGGATGCCGCTGGCCCACTGTCTCGAATCGACATCCGACTCATGCAGCCACACCGCCAATCCGCTTTTGGTGAGATCCGCCGCGATCTGCTGTGCCGACTCCTCATCGGCAGGCACATAATGCACATACACCGAATCG
This sequence comes from Anaerolineae bacterium, assembly GCA_034436915.1. Lineage (GTDB taxonomy): Bacteria > Chloroflexota > Anaerolineae > Aggregatilineales > Phototrophicaceae > JALHOR01. The sequence goes on along the minus strand of DAOTUR010000212.1, from coordinate 3,639 downwards.
CGGGTGAGCTGTGGACGCTGGCGCTTTTCCTGCTCCTCGGCGACAAACACCGATGCCGGACGCTCTTTGTTTTCATGCAGCGGCGTCTTGCCCATACGAAACACGAGGCCGCCACACAGCGGGCAGTCGCCCTGGGTGGCAGGCTGGCCTCGGCGCGTCCAGATGGCACGCGGCACATCCATCTCAATCGATTCACGGCAGCGCAAACAGTAGCCCATAATTGGCTCAGGCTCAGACGCATCGAGATCGAAATATTCAGGGGCGTTCATTCCTATCAGCCTTTTCACAGGATGGATATAGTGGGGTACTGTAGAGGCTTGGCATGCCAAGCCCATGCTCAAAATGATATTTTGTGGGCATGACATGTCATGCCCCTACAACCAACCACGCGATTATGTACACCGACCAGCGTACTGCGCCCCTACAAAAATTGGTCTTTTCCAGCAGGAGCTTCTAGCGAATCTCGACCTGCAAGCCAAGATCGGCCAGCGCCGTTTTCAGGGCCTCCGCCTGTGTGGAATCGATGACGCCCGCCGTTGGCCCCAACCGCCCCAGCAGATAGCGGCGTGTGGCCGGGGTGTCATAGACCTTATCAAGCACATCGCTTGAGACCGTCCGCAAAACCAGAAGCTGCTCGAACGTGACTTCGCCCGTTGGCCCGCCGGCTCCCTGCCATGACTCGACAAAGGCGACGATTTTGGGTGGCAGCGGCTTGCTCTCAAAATGCCGCTTGAGGAAGGTCAGCACCTGCGGCGGCAGAATGCCCTGCTGCGCGGCCTGCTGCAAGCCTGGCCCATCCAATCGATAGGTATAACCCGTGTCTGTGCCGGGAACCCAGGTGGTAAACCGCGCCAGTTGATAGCGCTCAGAGCATTTGACCTTGCGCGAGGCGGTCAGCGTTCCATCGGCGCGAAATTCGATGCTCTCTGAGGTGACGGACGGCTGCGGCCAATCTGCGCCATGCAGGAAGGCTCGCCCAAACACCGACAGACGTGAGGCATCTTCGGCAACATCGGTCAGGCCCAACCAGTGCATCGGCCCCTGCAAGATGAATTCCAGCACCGCCCCTTCGACAGCATCCCAGCTCTCGAAGCCCTTGAGATAGGCCCCATCTTCGCCACGCAAATACCAGCGATCATAATCGCCATCGGGCCGCTGGAAATCCGGCTGTTTGATCTTCACCATCTCGATGAAATCGCTCAATGACCACCAGCCTGTCGCGGGCGTCAGATCGCGCATAAGATCAAACACGGTCTTGCGGGCCTCAGCCGCGTCATACATCCAGCCTGCTTCCGCCGTCAAGCCCGGCACATGCCACACCTCCGCATACAGATTCGTCCTGCGCCATGCCTCCGCCAGCGTCTTGAGCTGGACAGAACGGGCAGCGTTGAGCCAGGGCTGGACGGCGGTCTTTCCGGCGAGCGCTCGCCCCTCCTGTACGTCGATGAGTTCTGCTGCCACGCCCACAATCATCAGGAAGGCAACGCGGCTCTCATCGGTATTGAGGAAGAAGGGACGCAGCTTCTCCAGGGCGGCGGGCGCAAGCGAGGTCGGGCTGACCTGCGGGCTGTAAATGCGTAAAAACGCCAGCAGCGTCGTCATATCATCCACAATAGAGGTGGCGGCAGGCTGCGGCTGCTCAATATCGCTCTCATCCAGCGGTTCGAGTTTACGCGGCGTGCGAATCTCCGCGACGTACTCACTGGCGGTGGATTTCATTAACTGGGCATAGGAGGTGTCCTTGAGCGGCAGAACCGCCACCAGATCAGCGGGCAACGCGATATACGTGACGATGTTGCCGCGCTGATCCCGATCACGCACCTCGGTAATGAAGCCGCGATAAAATAATGCCTCGGCCTTGTTGCTGTTCTGCAAATGCGGCTTCTCTTTGTCGATCTCGGCCTTGCCCAACTTGCGAATCGGGCCATGCATCCGCTCAAACTGCGCTTTGGGCTGACGATGACGGGCGGAGCCTGCCAGAATTTGCAGCGTGCCGCGCATCTCGTCGGTCAAGCTGCGCCACATCGCGGCGGCGCGGGCCGAATCGCGCATGGCAGCGGCGACCTGCTGGATGAGTTCTTCATGTTTTTTACTGGCATTTTTAACGCCCCACAGCTCAGCAAAGAGCGGCAGGAGGAAAATATCACGGTCAAGCAAAAGTGCTTCCAGGTCGGCCATTTCTCTAACATCCGTTCTATTGAAACTCCCCTATCATGGCAAATTTCTTGCGTTCGCGCTAGGCTCATCCTGCCTGATTTTCAGGCTTTCATGCTTGCCTGGGGTGTGTACGGCGCGTATGATGAAGCAGGGACTGATGATTTGAGCGGAATAAAATGTATGAGCGAACTTGCACACCCTTTGCGGCAGGAAATTGAACAGTTACGCTCGCGTGGAGAGTTCGTCCACCTGATAGATGTGTGCAAACGAGCGCTCCAGGCGGCCCGTCATACGAGTGACCTCGAAGGGCAGGCCGTCGCTTATCTGGGTCTGGCAACCGCCTACCGCTACACAGGTCAGTATAATGAAGCGCGAGTGCTCAATCAGGAGGGCGTGCAAAAGCTGGCCGTCCAACTGGGATCGACAGAGCTGCTCACCGAAGGGCTGCTCCAGGCAGCGGAACTGCGGCTCATGGGCAGCTTCCAATTCTATGAGGCCCGCGATCTGTACCGCGAAGCGCTGGATATGGCCCATCGCGGCCACAATGAGCGCAGTGAGACCGAAGCCATGATCGGCCTGGGGCTGACGTATGATGTGCTCGGCCTGCACCCTACCGCCAAGAATTATGCCCGCGAGGGCCTGGGCAATGCCCATATCCAGAAAATCCATGTGCTGGAATGCCAGGCGTTGAATATCATGGGGCGCATCCTACAGCGCGAAAAAGATCATGAGCGGGCGCTACGCTGTCATCAACATGCCCTGGATATCAGCCGCGAATTCAATCTGAAATTGTATGAGGCCGAGAGCCTGTATCACATGGGGCGCGTCTACGGCCCGCACGACCCAGCAAAGGCCGTGACACACTATCGGCAAGCGCTGGACATCGCCGAAGAAACGCAGTGCCTTGAGCAGCAGTATTACATCTGGGGGGGATTGGGCGACGCCTATGCCCACGCCCGCGATTTTGTCGCCGCCTTCAATGCCTTCGATCATATGCTGAGTACAGCCACGCAGCACGAGAACCGTCTGCAAGAGGCATTCGCCTTCTCTGCAATGGGACGCGCCCATCTCATGGAGGGCGATAGTCTTGCAGCAGTGGCCAATTTCGAGCAGATGCGGACGCTGACGCACGATCATAACAATCCGCTTGGAGAGGCGACTGCGCTGGAAGGCTTGGCGCGGGCGTTTGAGACAGATCAGCAGTTCGTCCCTATGATCGAGGCGATCAAAGAGGCCCGCCTGCTGTATATGTCGCTGGATGATGAAGCCGCTGTGCGCCGTGTCACAGGCCGATTGGTGCTGGCTTATCTCAAAGCGGCGTGGGATCACGTGCTACGCTTGTTGGGGATGCGGTCATAATCATGTAAGCATCCCCATCCCTGAAGGGAGGGGCTTTTAGCCCCAATGCTTACCAGACTCAGGTCGCAAGACCTACGTTAGAGGCGAATACATAGGCACTTCGGGATGCCTCACCAGTTCCGA
>DAOTUR010000211.1:0-25048 GCA_034436915.1 Anaerolineae bacterium | reverse complement strand
AAACGCCCTTGTAGGGGCGCGATGCATCGCGCCCACGCCAAATTCCCTACAAATCACCAGGGCACGATCCATCGTGCCCCTACAAACCCACGATTCTCACGGATAGATGAACAATTACCACCAGCACGATTTTACGGATCACAGTGGCTCACCACGTTATCATGCATACCCACCAGCACGCTACGCCCTTACAGAAACACCCTTCATTCTCATCTTGTCGATGGACTCGCCTCTCTCAGCCCCATCCCTAGCCATAATAGGAAATAAGGTGTATTGTTTATTTTATCCTATGAATACACCAGTATTTTGCATACGAGTCGCTCACAGACCGATTTGAGATATTGGGTGATATAATATTCGTTATGCTGATAATAGATGTCTTCCCACTCTATTGATGACCGTTAAGATATTGAGTACCTTCCAATATGACAGCACCAGACACGAATACGCTTCAACTGCTCCTGCTCAATATATCACCCTCCTATCACCCATTGTTGATGGAGAGTCTTTCTGCGGGGTGGCGAACGATTGATATCACGCCCGTCGATAGCATCGATGAGTTTGATGCAGTGCTCACGACATTAGTATGGGATGCTGTCATCGCCTCGTCTGCGATGGGGCTTGCGGCTTATGAACACATGCAGCAGGCCGAACGTGATATCCCTCTCATCGTTCTCTGCAACGAGGAGGACGAAGATGCGGCGTTTGCGCTCATTGAGAGTGGTATCAGCGACGTTCTGCCTCTCTCTTCCCTCAAGCGTCTGTCCTTTGTTTTGCGGCGTGAACTGGAGTTGAAAGCGCTGAGGCTGGCGGCGGATAGGTTGTCTCAAGCGCAGATTGAGGACTCGCTCAAGCGCAGTGAAACCCGTTTTCGTGCTGTCATCGAAGGCTTCAATGATGTCATTCTCATCGTCGATTCCTTCCAACTGGTGCGTTACGCCAATCGAGCACTTGAACGTATTCTGGGCTACAGCACGCTCGATGTGTTGGGAAAACCCCTCCGCCTGCTGCTGCATCCTGATGAAGAGACCCTGATCCAGCAGACTGTGGCCGCTATTTTTCAGAGGGTTGAATCGGCTTCGACGATTGAACATCGCATCCGCCGCCTGGATGGAGAATGGGAAATTGTCGAAACCACTTGGCAAAATAATATTGATCCAACAGGGCAGCCGATGGTGCTGTTTCATATACGTCAGATTACGGCCCGCAAAGCGGCTGAGGAAACCCTGCGCGAGAGCGAACGCCGCTTTCAGCGCATGGCCGATACCGCCCCGGCGATGATCTGGGTGACGGACAGCAGTGGATACGGCACATTCATGAGCCGAGGTTGGTATGAATTTACAGGTCGAGTTGAACCGGAGGCCCTCGGCTATGGCTGGCTGGATGTGATCCATGTCGAAGATCGTGCGCGGGCCGAAGCCCATTTTGATCAAGCGCTTCTAGCCCAGGATGTCTTTCAGATTGATTATCGTTTGCGCCGCTTCGATGGGGAGTATCGCTGGGTGAGCGATTTCGGGCATCCCAGCTTTTCCGAGACAGGCAAGTTTATTGGCTATATTGGCTCGGTCTTCGATATTCATGAACGCAAGGCCGCCGAGCAGGAATTGCGCCAGAGTGAACTGCGCTATAGGCGTGTGATTGAGGATCAGACGGAGTTCATCTGCCGCTATAACCCAAATTTTGAACTCACCTTCGTCAATCGGGCTTACACCGATGCCTTTCATATGCGGCCCGATGAGATGATCGGGATCAATTTGCTGGATCAGGTTCCAACCGAGGATCGTGAGCGAATCGAGCGCCACATCAAATCTCTGAGTGTCACCAATCCCGTCGCCACCATAGAATATCAATCTGTTATGCCTGATGGAAATCGGCGCTGGGTGCAGTGGACGGATCGCGTGTTGTCTGATGAGCAGGGCAACATTCTTGAGTATCAAGGCGTAGGCCGCGATGTGACAGAGCGCAGACAGGCGGAAAAAGAGCTTGAGGCCCTTTACAACGCGACGTCACATCTGTTCAAGGCCGACAGTCTTCTCAACCTTGCCTACCAGATTGTTGAGACAGTGGTCAGGGAGTTTGAACATGCCGACTGTGGTTTGATGCTGGTTGACAGAGAGCAGAATAAAATCACCCGTCTGGCCCGTATGGGACAGTATGATATTCAACCGGATCATCCGCTGACGCTTGATGGGCTGGGGCTTGTGCCTTTAACGGTGCGGACAGGTCGCATGGTGTATGTGACGGATGTCTCCCAGGATGATCGCTATATCCCCAGCGAAGCACGAACAAAAAGTGAACTGGTGATTCCTCTCAAAACGGCGAAGGGCGTGATCGCTGTTCTGGACTTACAGCGGACGGAAGTCGATGCCTTCAGTGAGCGCGATCAGCGGATTCTAATGGCCTACGCAGAACGGGCGGCGGCGGCGATTGAAAGTATGCAGTTGTATGAGCGCATTAACCAGTATGCCTCAGAGCTTGAATGGCGCGTGAGTCAGCGCACCTGGCAGCTCAATGAGGCCAAAGAGCGCGTCGAAGCCATTCTCAATAACAGCCCTGATGGGATTATCCTGACGAATATTGATCTGCATATCCTCCAGACCAACTTTGCCTTTGATGGCTTGTTTCAGTCTGAGATGGATGCCTTCTTTGGACAACCCCTGACGACGTTGATTCATCCTGACGATGCGGCTCTGGCGCTGACGATGGCGCAGGCCGCGATCACGGAGAAGCGGGGAAAGTCGGTTGAGGTGCGTGCTCAACGGGCTGATGGCACAATCTTCTACGCAGAACTCAGCTTTGGCTATGTGGGGATTGCCAATATTGAAGAGGCGGGTCTGGTGTGCATCATTCATGATGTGAGTGAGCGCAAGCGTACCCAACAGGCGCTGGAGGAGAGTCACCGTTTTACGCAGCGCATCACAGCGACGACGCCCAGTATTATCTACATTTATGATGTACAGAAGCGCCAGAGTATTTACAGCAACCGCGATTTTGCGGCACTGTTGGATTATGGGCCTGATTGGAGACCACAGCCGCATGATGCCCTGCCGGGACTGCACCCGGATGATCGGATGTCACTTCCTTACCATCTGCAACGGATTGCCGACTCGCAAGAGAGTGAGATTTATCAATTTGAGTATCGACTCCAGCATCGGACACAGGGATGGCGCTGGTTTTTAAGCCGTAACACCATCTTTCGCCGTGATAGCGCAGGCACGGTGCGGGAGATTCTCGGCGTTGCCATCGATATTACGGAGCGTAAACAGACGGAAGAGGCGCTGCGTGACAGCGAGGAAAAATTCCGTCTGCTGGTGCAGGCGGCTCCTATCGCCATTGTGATCACCGATCAAACGGGACTGATTACACTCATCAACATCCAGGCGGAAATCCTGTTTGGATACAATGGAATTGAACTGCTTGGGCAGCCAGTTGAAATGCTGCTGCCTGACAATCTGCGTTCTGGGCATATCCAGCATCGAGCAACGTACATGAAAGCGCCGCGTATGCGGCGCATGGGTGAAACGCTTGAGATGTTTGCCAAACGGAAAGATGGTTCTCAATTCCCCATCGAAGTTGAACTGAGCTATGTGGACACTCAAGCGGGCCTCCTGGTCATTACGTTCATCGCCGATGTGACAGAGCGAAAAGAGCGTGAACGCCAACTGCGCTATCATGCCAGTTTGCAGGAGAATGTGACGGATGCTGTGATCGCCACCGATTTGAGCTTTCGTATCCAGAGTTGGAATCGGGCGGCGGAGCATATTTACGGCTGGACTCAGGAAGAAGCCCTGGGCAAGCATGTGACAGAGCTTTTGAAAACCCAGATGCCGTCTGGCCTGCTGCCGGATCGCGTTGAAAATGATTTCCTGGAGGCGGGCCATTGGTCGGATGAGGTCAAACAACATCATCGGGATGGTAGCCTCATTTATATCTTAAGCTCAGTAGTGCTGTTTAGAGACGATAACCATCGCCCTATCGGCGTCGTCGCCGTCAACCACGATATTACAAACCGTAAGAAAGCCGAAGAAGCGCTGCATCAAGCGCTCGTCCAGGAACGAGAACTCGTTGAGCTGAAATCGCGCTTTCTTGCGATGTCCTCGCACGAATTTCGCACGCCGCTGGCAACCATCCTGACGCTCACTGAAACGCTGACGGCCTACCGCCACAAACTTCCAGATGAGCAGATTCAGCAGCGGCTGGTCAAGATTAAAGAGCAGGTCGGCTATCTCAAGGATATCATGGAGGATGTGCTGCTGCTGGGACGGATGCAGGCGCGGCGCGTCGAGTTTACACCTGTCTTGCTGGATTTTGAGGCGCTGTGCAAAAGTATTTTAGAGGAATTTCAAAGCCACCCCGCCACCCATCACCAGCTTATCTATCGTTCTCAAAACCATCTCGATGATATCCGTGTGGATAAAAAGCTGATCCGTCAGGCGATCAGCAATCTTGTCTCGAATGCCATTAAATATTCACCACAGGGCCAGACTGTGACCGTAACTGTTGAGCTGCAAGATGATCAGCTTTTGCTGGCGGTGCAGGACGAGGGCATGGGCATTCCAGAAGCCGATCTCAAGCACTTGTTTGAGCCATTTCATCGGGCGGTCAACGTCGGAACCATCTCCGGCACAGGCTTGGGATTGGTCATCGCCAAAGAAGCCGTTGATCTGCATGGGGGCACGGTTGCCGTTGAGAGCCAGATTGGAGTTGGAACCACCATTCGGCTGATGATTCCTGTGAAGCAGGGGAAATAGCCTTCGCGCTGTGCCTCGATCCGATATTACTTTGCGTGTGAGGGCAGCGTCACAGCAATGGTCGTTCCTTGACCGACCTGGCTCTCTAAATGGATCGATCCACCATGTATATCGACAGACTGCTTGACAATTGCCAGACCAAGCCCGGTTCCAGAGATCGTATCGACGTTGGAACCGCGCTGGAATGCCTCAAACAAACGTCTCTGATCCTCTTCCGCAATGCCAATGCCTTGATCTTGAATGCTGAGGGTGAAAGAGTTGCTGTGCTGCTTGAGGCGGATGACGATAATGCATCCCTGGGGTGAGTATTTGATGGCATTCGAGATGAGATTTGAGGCAATCTGCCGCAGAAGACGCACATCGACCATGATCTGTGAAAAACAGGTGCTCTCAAATTGGAACTGATGGGTTGCTTCGTTGACGGCACGGAACTCCTCAATCAAATTCTGGAAGAAAAGATCGAGATCCATCGGTACAGGGTTGAAATGAAGCGCCCCCGTCTCCATCTGTGCCACCAGCATCATGTCATCCAGCATTTGCATCAACTGATGTACCGAGCCTTCAATGCGATTCAAATGCGTGCGCCGCTTTTTTTCGTCAAGGCGATCTGCATAATCGCGCAGCAGGCAGGTCGATGTCAGAATTCCCGCCAGCGGATTGCGGAAGTCATGCGAGAACATCGCCACCATTTTTGACTTGAGCAGACGCTGTTCGCGTTCTTGCAGCAGGGCATTCTGCATGGCCTCAAACTGCCTCACATATTCCTGCTCTTGAGCCTCTTTTTTCATCAAGCGGGCATAGATGGTGTCAAGCAGATCAAGCCGCGTAAAAGGCTTGAGAATATAATCATCGGCCCCCAGTGACATGCCCTTACGGATATCCTCATGCGCCGCCCGCGCCGTTAAAAAGATAAAGGGCGTTTTGAGTGTCATCGGGTGAGATCGCAGTTCGATGAGTACGCCATAGCCATCAAGCCTGGGCATCGTGATATCGCAGATGATCAGGTCAGGCGTTTCACGCAGGGCTGCGTCAACCCCCTCGATGCCGTCCGCGCCGCTGATCGCCTCATAGCCTTCGAGCGTTAACCACTCGGCAACCTCATCGCGCAGAATCTTTTCATCTTCAATGATAAGAATTTTTGTCATAGGTTCTCCTCACAGGGGATATGAAATCAAATTGTGACACAAAAAATTTATTTGCTTCATGTGTCAGCGCTATGCCTCTCTATGCTATATCGCCTCTGTCGATACTACTTCATAATGTTTAAAACGGAATGCCAACCAAATCGACACTCTCTGTTATCTTAAAACTGTTTCCGTCATGAAGAATGAAGAATTCTGGATTGGGGGCGCATGGATGGCTTTTCTCAGTCATGGTATTCAAAGAAGCAGGCTTATTGATCTGTTTCAAGGGTGTCATCGTGAGGATTTAGGGCAATCGCGTCTTGTAATCATTCACCTATCCATGCGACAAACGCCCTTGTAGGGGCGCGATGCATGGATAGGTGAATGATTACCGCGTCTTAAATTTTTTGGTTCATAAAAGTTCACAGAGGGTATTTATGTAGGGGTTTGGCACGCCAAACCCTGGGCATACCTTCGGTGGCTACGCTTGGCACGCCAAACCCCTACAAGAACCATCGTGAGCACCCTAATTTCACTGAATTACGATTTGACGCGATTGCCCTGCGTGAGGATTGGACTCCGGGTCAAGCCTGAATCCGAAGATGCTGCCTTTTCCATACTCGCTGTGGAAGTGCATCTGCCCGCCATGCCGCTCAATAATGCGCTTGACCAGATGCAGGCCCAGTCCTGTGCCTTCAATCTCGCGTGTTTCGGGGCTTGAGGCGCGGAAGAAGGGTGAGAACAGCCCATGCTGCTGATTTTCCGGGATGCCATAGCCGCTGTCCTCAACCTCAAAGATGCCGTTCGCTGTCAATCGCACCTGGATTGTTCCCGACTCATGGGTGTATTTAATCGCATTCCGAATGAGATTATCAACGGCCTCTTTCAACTGTACGGGGTCACCCTGCACAACGACGGGCGTATCGGGGAGCGAAAGCACATACGCCTGTGATTTGTGATCGGCCTGGAGATAGCCTTCGTTATAGGCTGTTTGGACAAGCGTGTTGAGGACGACAGACTCATGCTGACCGGCGGCGTGGGCTTCAATGCGCTCAAGCGACAGAATATCCCGAATCATGTTCTCCATGCGGCGGGCCGCCTTCGCAATTTCATTCATAAAAGTGTCCTGTGTCTCGGTCAGGACATCATCTTTCAGCAGCGCCGCATAGCCGATGATAATGCTGAGGGGCGCACGCAAATCATGAGCCGCCACACGAATCATGTCGCTCTTCAAATGTTCGAGATCGGTGATACGGACGAGCAGCTTTTCACGCTCCTCGTCGGCCATCTTGTCTTTTGTGATGTCCTGGGCCACGCCGATCACTTCAATTACGTCGCCTGACTCGCTGCGCGTGAAGGCTGTTTCGCTGCTGCGAACCCAGCGATAACTCTCATCAGACTGCTGGATACGATATTCAAAGCTGAAGGATTCATCGCTCTGGGATGACCCAAATTGGCGGCTGCGTTCGTCCAGCACAGCCATGTCGTCAGGATGGATCAGCCGCTTGAAGAGTGATGATCCCATTGCCTGCATGTCTTCGGCGGAATAGCCAAGCACAGGCTCACTGCCGCTGCTCATATAGACCATGCGCTCTTCAAGGAGGTGATACACATAAATCGCGCCGGGGCTAGTATTGACGATCTGATTGATGAAGTGTTCGCGCTCAATCAGAACCTTTTCGATGTGGAGCCGTTCGTTGATCTCAGCCCGCAGCTCAATTTCCGTGCTGACGGATGCGGCCAGCTTCTTGAGAAGAGTGATCTCCTTTTCCGTCCAGTGGCGCGGCGTGTGATCAATCACGCAAAAAGAGCCAATCGCATGGCCGCTCGACGTGATGATAGGAATTCCGGCATAGGCGATGATATTGAGATCGACAATGGACGCATTGTCATGTACCAGGGGATGCTCACGCGCATCATCAATGATGAGCGGCTCGGCGCGGGCGACAACATGCTGGCAAAACGAATGCGAAAGCGGCATCTGGCGGGTCGTTTTCCAGGGATCGGCAAGGCCCACCTGCGTCTTCACAAATTGGCGATCTGCGTCAATCAGCGTGACAAGAGCCATTGGCACGTTGATCACCAGTGCCGCCAGTTCCGTCAGGCGGTCAAAGGCAGAATCAGCCGGAGTATCCAGCAGGCATAAGGCGTGTAAAGCCTGAAGGCGTGCGCTGTCCTGAATGATATGTGTGTCCGCAAGTGGCATCGTCAAGAATCCTAATACCTGCAAGTAATTATCCTTTCATAAGCTTAAGCGAAAAAGCAGTAATGATCCATTAGGGTTATCTATTTTCATTATATATTCAGATTTCTTGGTTTATGAGAACGAGGATCACGCGCAGCTCAGGCCGTATCGTGGGGTATGGGGTTATGATATTTTCTGATAGTCAATGAACAAGCCAATCTAACCTGAGACGCAAAATTCTTATCACGTCAAGCTCTGGTCTTTTTGCCCGCTTTAAAGAAGGCATCAATCCACTGCACAATCACTCCTTCATCCGTTGTCTCATTGAGAGTTGATGCGGCTTTCTGGATCGTTTCAGCGCCAATGCGTTCCAGACGCGAGTCCATCAGGGATTTTGCGTAGGCAGGGGTGAATTCGGGGTGCGCCTGAATGCCGAGCATCGAATCGCCCACGCCAAACATCGAGATGGGGCAGTGCTCATTCCCGCCAAGCAGTTCCGCGCCATCGGGCAGCGTCATCACCTGGTCCTGGTGCGAGAGGCGCAGACGATACTCATGCTGTTCAGGCTGCATCCAGTCTTTTGCCTGTGTCAGTTCAACAGGTTTGACTCCAATCCCCCATCCATGATTCGATTTGGCGACTGTACCGCCGAGGGCATAAGCGATCATTTGGTGCCCATAGCAAATTCCAACGAACTTCGCCTTCTGCGCGTGCACCTGCCGCACAAACTCGGCCAGCGCATGTATCCACGGGATGTTGTCATAGACGGAGTAGCGCGATCCCGTTGTCAGATATCCTTCACATTCGTCAACCGACTGTGGCAGTTCGCCATGACACACATCATAGACGCGCAGCGTGATATCGGGCGCATAGGTCGCAAAGAGCGTGCGAAAGGCGTCCGAGTAGTCGGGGATCAGATGCTGGAATTGTTCGCTGACGTGATCGCATTGCAGCAGGCCGATGTTCATGTGTGTTCTCCGTCATGATGTTTGAGGGGCGCAGCACGCTGCACCCCTACAATATCTGTCTGTGTGACGCTACACCATGCGTAAATGAAACGATTTGGGTCGTGTCATACTCTCATAACCGAGGATCGACAGCGTGCAGCCGCGCCCGCTGTCCTTCACGCCTACCCAAGCAAGCTCCGGGTCCAAAAAATCGCAGCGGTTCATGTACCATGTGCCTGTCTCGACCTGATCGCCAATGCGAATCGCGGCCTCAACATCCTGTGTCCAGATCGAGGCCGTCAGCCCATAATGGCTGTCATTCATCAGCTTGATCGCGTCTTCATCGGAGGCGACTTTCATGATGCCGACAACAGGCCCGAAGCTCTCCTCGCTCATCAGATCCATGTCATGCGTGACATCGACAAGAATCTGCGGGGCGAGATAGGGCGTCCCGTCTTTGTCGGCGGGGAACAGGGCCGGATCAATCAGGGCTTTTGCGCCCTGGGCCAGCGCATCACGAATCTGCTTGCGTACAAGATCGGCAGCGCTGGTACGCACCATCGGGCCAAGTGTCGTTGTGGGATCAAGGGGATCGCCAAGCGTATAGGTCTTGGTCAATTCCACAGCGCCCGCGACGAATTCATCATACACATCCTGATGCACATACACGCGCTCGATGCCGCAGCAGGATTGGCCGCTGTTGAAGAAGATGCCATCAACGATGTTTTCAATCGCGTGAGCCATATTCGCATCCGGGCGCACATAGGCCGGGTCTTTGCCGCCCAACTCCATGCCTGTGCCGATGAAGCGCGTGCTGGTGGCCTCCTGCACCGCATGGCCCCCGGCGACAGACCCCGTAAACGCGACGAAGGCGATGCGCTCATCCGCCGTGACCCGCGCCACATCTGTATGCGTCATGTGGATGTGCTGCACAACGCCATCGGGCAGGCCCGCCGCACGGAAGGCGTCGGTATAGCGCTCTGCCACCAGCGGCGTTTGATTCGAGTGCTTGATGATGACGCTGTTGCCCGCCATGACCGCCGGCACAATCGAATTGACGGAGGTCAAAAAGGGATAGTTCCAGGGCGCAAGGACGAGCACGACGCCCAGGGGTTCGCGCCGTATAAAACGCTGAAAGCCCTCTTTGGGACTAGCGGGGATGTCTTTCAGGGCGTCGGGCGCGATGGAGATCATATAGCGGGCGCGTTCCTGAAAGCCGCGTGTGATCTCGCCTGCTGTATAGCGGATCGGACGGCCCATCTGCCAGCTAATCTCTGTGGCAATCTCATCAACATGAGCCAGCATATACTGCACCATGCGCTCACAGATGGCGGCCCGTTCCTCAATCGAAGTGTGTTTCCAGGCGTGCTGTGCCTCGACAGTCTTTTGCAGCACGGCCTCAATCTGCTCTGGCGTGGCGAGTTCACGCTCGACATACACGCGGCCATCAACGGGGGAAATCGTGGTTTGAAGGTTCGGCATCGGCATTTACTCGGGAGTGGTGTAGGCGGATGTGATGCCACCATCGACCAGGAAATTTGTCCCGGTGACGAATGATGACTCATCGGAGGCAAGGAAGAGCACGGCATTAGCGATCTCTTCGGCTTCGCCAAAGCGTCCCATCGGGATATGCACGAGGCGGCGCTGCTTCTTCTCATCGGTGTTCAGATACTTCATGAGCAGTTCCGTCCGCAGCGGCCCCGGACACAGCGCGTTCACGCGGATGCCTTCGCGGGCATGGATCGACGACAGCTCACGGGTCATGGATAGCACCGCGCCCTTGCTGGCCGTATATGCCAATTGAGGCGTGGCTGCACCCAGGGTTGCCACGAATGAAGCCGTGTTGATGATGCTGCCGCCGCCCGCCCGCCGCAGCGCCGGAATGCCATATTTGCAGCCCAGGAAGACGCCTTTGACGTTAATCTGAAAGGTCAGGTCCCAGACCTCTTCGCTGGTTTTCATCGCGTCATCATCATCGGCGTGGCTGATGCCCGCATTGTTGAACAGGATGTGCAGCGCTCCATAGGTCTGCTCCGCTACCTGAATCATGGCTTCGCAGTCAGCGGCTTTGGACACATCGGCATGGACGTAGATCGCTTTGCCGCCTGCGGTCTCAATCTCCTGCACGGTCTTCTGGCCTGCCGCATCGTTGATATCGACCACGACAACAGATGCACCCTCTTTTGCAAACAATTTCGCCGTGTAATAGCCGATGCCACTGCCGCCGCCCGTCACCAGGGCGACTTTATCTTGTAAACGCATGTGTTTTATCCTCTATATGGGCTGGTGTGATTAAATTCGTTCAAAATAGCGTTTGCGTTCCCAATCCGTCACATGGCGATTGAAGCTGTCAATCTCGGTGCGGAAGAAGTGCGTGTAATGCTCTACCACCTGTGTCCCGAAGGCTTTCTTGGCAAAATCACTGTTGGCGAAGAGATCCACCGCGTGCTCCAACGTATAGGGGACACGCGGAAGCTGCTGCGCGGAATAGATATCGCCCTCAAAGATGGCAGGCGGTTCGGTCTGATTGGCGATGCCATCCAGCCCCGACGCCAGCGCTGCGGCATACGCCAGATAGGGATTGCAATCTGCGCCCGGAATGCGACATTCAATACGGAGACTGCTGCCTTTGCCCACAACGCGGAAGCCCGCTGTGCGATTATCATAGCTCCAGGCAATGCGCGTGGGAGCCCACGAGAAATCGACATAGCGCTTATACGAATTGATCGTCGGGGCGTAGAACACCATCACATCCTGCACATGCGCCATCCAGCCGCCCAGGAACCAGCGGAACAGGTTTGATCCCTGTACCGGGCCAAGCGTCTCCGATCCCTCAAAGGCGTTTTTTCCATTTTTCCACAGGCTGAGATGGATGTGCGAGCTTGATCCGGCGGCAGCATCGGGCGTGGGCTTTGCCATGAAGCTGACGCTGTAACCAAGTTTATCCGCCAGCTCTTTGAGGCACTGCTTGAAGATCGCGTGATTGTCGGCCATCGTCAGGCTGTCGGCGTAGCGGATATTGAGTTCATGCTGTCCATGCCCCCATTCACCCTTTGAATTCTCGACAGCGATACCGGAGTGCTTGAGATGATGACGGGCCAGCGCCGTGAACTTTTCTTCGCGTGCGCCCTGCATCATATGATAATCTTCAATGTACCAGCCCATCGGTTGCAGATGCGTGTAGTCTTTCTGGGCAGCAACGCGATACGAATCCTCGTAAATGTAATATTCCAGTTCTGACGCGGCCATCGCTTCAGCGCCCATCTTCGCCGCGCTCTCAAGCTGCTGACGCAGGATGGAACGGGGCGCAACCGCTGTCATCTGATGCGTGTTTTCGTCTTCCACATCGCACAGGACGATAGCGGTCTTATCGAGCCAACTGGCCCGCCGCAGCGTCTTCATATCTGGCACAAGGTGGAAATCGCCATAGCCGCGCTCCCAGTTGGCAAACTGATAGCCAGGAACCGGATCCATCTCCATGTTGACGGTGAGGAGATAATTACAGGCGTGCGTGCCATGCGCTGCTGCGTCTTCGATAAAAAACTCTGCATCGAAGCGCTTGCCCATCAGCCGCCCATAGTGATCGGTGAAGCCTACGACAATAGTTTCGATCTCTCCCTTCTCAACAAGCTCGGCCAGTTCCATGAGCGTCAACAAACCGTGTATTTTTGCCATTAAAGCCTCCAGTGTTTTAAGTAAGTCAGCACGAATATCGCGGATTCAGGGAGTATAACACCTGTTCCAACAGCCTCATAAGACCGTTGCCTGTCTTTGTATTTTGCATCACGCAATTGGTTCGCAACAGGTCACAGCGCTTTTGTAGGGACGACCCATGGGTCGCCCCTACGATAATCCCACCTCAAATGAACATACGGCAAGGCGAACCACGCTGTTCTCTACACCGCCCAGCACGCTGCACCCCTACGGAAACATCATTATTTTCTGGGTGTCGCCGCCCTACGCTTTGGGCGCTTTTAGATTCAAAGGATAATTGCGCTGTGTCTCTGACAGGGCATCATGCCGATAAAACGTGTCATAAAAATCCACATCGACCCGCGTGGCCTGATAGCCGATGACGGTGCGGAAGGGCGCACTGTAGGCCGGGAACCGCCCATAGTGCCGATAAATATACTCGGTATAGGCTGAGGCCGCTTCAACAGCACGATGATCAGGGACGGGAATCTTGCTGGCGATGTTTGAGGGGTCTTTCCAATCGCTGACGCCAATGCCGCCGCGATAGATGCCATCCTTGCCAAATTTGCGTGCGACCCAGGCTTCGACAGCAGCCGTCATATTGGGATAGTAGGGCGGGGCATAGGCGTGGAGCAGTGTCTGTCCATCTTTTTCCAGCCCGACAGGGAATTGAACCTCAATATCGCGCCGCAGTAGCTTGAGGAAGAAGGTCATGAAGCGGGCCGCCCCGGCATATTTTGATCCCGCCATCGTTTGCAGGCGAAAACCAAGCGGTGGGAACCATGCAAATTCGGAGCGGGCAAAATTGGCGTATCCCCCCAGACCGAGAGATTGTGCCATCAGGCTGATGTTTTGCAGGATCATGCCTTGCTCCACCGAGGCCGCTTCCGCCAGCGACATCTCCAGGCCTTGCACAGTAGCGACCTTACCGCCGTTCATCGCATCATTCAAAAAGCCGCCGCGACTCATGGCGAATTTGCCAATCCCCGCTGGCTGATAGAAGTTGCGCTCATCGATGACGAACAGGCCCATCTCAGGCGAAAACATCTCGACCAGTGCGTTGATGACCAGCGGTGTGATCTCATTCACAGGCAGGAAGTATGTGCCACCCTTTGCATACAGCGCCCACTTGTTGATGTTGAAATTGTCACCGGGGATCACAGGCGCTTCGGCGCGGCCATCGCGGACTTTGACGCGCAGTCGTTTGTAGATTTCAACCAATTTCTGCGCGGCGTGCTCCTCTTCCACAAGATCGATCAGGGCCGCGATCTCTCTGGCATCCAGGTCTTGAGGCCGCTTGAGGAAATAGGTCGCCTCATCATTGATGACGAACACGGCCACTGCACTGAGCGCATCGGCACTGCTGACGGTGCGCCCGACGAGGCCACCAAGCATACTCCCGCCCTGTCCCGCGCCATACGAGAGGTCAGCCAGGGCATAGCCCGTGATGCCGCACGCGGCGAAGGCGAGGGCCGCCTCTTCAAATTCTGTGAGGGCCTCAGCGGGTTTCTGGCTCTGGTAGGCGAGGGGGCCATGCTCAATCCTCATGCCCCAGCCAAAGCGCCGTGAACGACGGTAGCGCAGCGAGTCGAACAGGGTGTAACGAGAAAGCTGGTCATCGATCCAGCTTTGAAGGGCTGTCTGTTGGTCAGTGGACGGTGTGTCAGTCATGTGTCTCCCCCTTATGAGTGTCCAGGCCCCTTGATTGTAGACAATCTTCGGGGGTTGGCCCATACCTTGCCGCTCAGGACAGCAGCGCTTTAGTCGGGGGCGGGAGAGAGGGGAATCTGAAGATGAAATGTACTGCCCGTACTGCTCGTTTGCTCCAGCGTCACATGCCCATTCAGCCCCTTTGCCACCGCCTGCGAGACCGCCAGCCCAAGCCCTGCGCCACCTGTCATGACCAGCGGACGTTCTACGCCGCGCCAGAACGGTTTGAAGAGATGGGGGATATTGGCCTCATCAATGCCCTTGCCTGAATCACGGACTTTGAGACTCCAACATTGATCCTCTGTCCACAGGGAGTCCACCCAGATATCGCCTTGCACTGTGAAGATCACGGCATTCCACAGAAGCGGAAGGAAGGCTTTGCTCACGGCAGCAGCATCGCCTCTCAGGGTCTGCGGCACTGAGTCATGGGTTGTTTGATGCAGCACAAGCCCTTTGCCCTCAGCGGTGGCTTGCACCACATGACACCATTCCGCGAGGCTTGTGCGTGGATGAAACGGCTTGGGTGAAAGGGTGAGCTGGCCCGCATCAGCTTTAATATAGGTCGCAAAATCATCCAGCATCGCCAGAACCCTATGACCGTTGCGCCGAATCCGATCATTGGCCCGCGCTTGTTTGGGGGTCAGCGCTTCATACAGACCCTCAGCCATCATATCGCTGGTTGAGATGATGGTTCCCAACGGTGCTCGCATGTCATGACTGAATTGTCGGACGAGATCTGTAAATGCGTTATGGGAGGGGTCTTGGCTCATGACGGCTGATCAATTCCAGATATTAAGAGACATGACAGGGGATGTCTCGCAAGATTCAATATCCAACCTATAGCAGCGCATGAAGGCAACGACGCTCTCGCCATCTAAACATAGAGTTTGAATTAGGTTGATGTCGTCTCTACACATGCGACAGATTGAACAGATCATAGATCGTATCGAGAAGCGTTTGATTGGTAATCGGCTTGGTGAGGATTGCATCCGCTTTGTCGGCAACATACAGATTCGAGTTGATCATATCGGGCTGGCCTGTCGCAACAATGATCTTGGTCTTGGCAATCGGCGGATAGCGCCGCACGAAATTCAGGACAAGGCCGCCTGAATCGCCCGGTAAATTCAAATCCAGAATGATCAGGTGCGGCTTCTGGCGGGTTGTCACCTGGATCGCATCCGCCGCTCGCAGTACCGAAATCACGACATAGCCCTGCGCCTCGAGTAAATCGGTGTAGGTCTCCACCAGATCCACATCATCCTCAACGATGAGAATCTTCATTCCAGCAGGGACATGACTCGTTTGCATTGGAGTGTCTCCATCCATCGACTGAATGCCTGTGCTACTTATCAGCAGTGTTTGAGTGATTTTAACTATTTTAAAAGATATTATGGCCTCCGATTCGCGTTTTGCATCTCAATTTATGAATCGGAGGCCCATAATACAAGGATTGACGATAGATTTTAAAGACGATGTTGAAAACCAGATGGATCCAATTCCGTATTGAATTGTGACGGTCTAGTCTTCGATGATTCCTTGAAGCTCACGAACAAACGAGGTGGCATCGAGCGGTTTCGAGAAATAGGCGTCAAAGCCTTTTTCAATCGCTTGATTCGCCACTTCTGCCGTGTGATAGGCTGTAATTGCCACACGCGGAATATTCGTCAGCTTCCGATTGCTCTTGAGATTGTTCAGCAATCCCCAGCCATCGATGCCCGGCAACGCCAGATCAATGATGATGAGCGTTGGTGTTTCGGTCTCCAAAATTCGCAGGGCTTCCTCACCGGACGAGGCACCAATGGAGGGAATGCCATAGTGATGGAACAAGCCCTGAACGAGTTCCATACTATCCTCCTCGTCTTCAACCACCAATACTTTCCATTCATTCGTACTCATCATGACATATCGCCTTTTTCATCTATGGGTTGTGGTTTAAATTTTACTGATATTACGCTCTTTTAAAGCAGATCGGAAATCTTGTAACAGAGTTGGAACATTGACAGGTTTCGTAAGATACCCATCAAAGCCTGCATTCACGGCCCGTTCTGAGTCGCCGATGATAGCATGGGCAGACAGGGCCAACACGGGGATGGCCTGTGTGCGGGGATCGGACTTGAGATGACGCAGCGTGGCCCATCCATCCATCACGGGCATCGACAGATCGAGCATGATGATATCGGGCAGCCAATCGGCCAGTAGATCCAGACCCTGCTGTCCATTGTTCGCTGTTCTGACCGACATGCCATAGTATTCCAGCGACTCGGCCACAACCTCAATGTTGTCGGGTTCATCATCCACAAGAAGAACCTGCCATTCGGTGATTTTGTCCCAGTTCAAACTCATCAGGCCTCCACTTTCTCTAACAGTTCACCCACAGGTGTTTGTTTGGCGATAAGGGGGAAGGTCACGATAAATTTACTGCCCTGGCCCAATTCGCTTTCGACGGCAATAAAGCCATCCATCATACGAACAAGGTTGCGGGTAATGGCAAGGCCGAGGCCGCTGCCTTTATAGGCGCGGGATGAACTGCCATCCACCTGCCGAAATTCTTCAAAGATGACGTTCAGCGCATGAGGCGGAATACCCATGCCCGTATCCGTGACGACGATGCGCCAGCCGCTCAGATCCGCTTCCATATCAAAATCGAGTGTGACAGAGCCTTTTTCAGTGAATTTGATGGCGTTTGACAGCAGATTCACGATGATTTGCTCTAAACGCTGCTCATCACCTGTGAGCAGCTCTGGCAAGCGTGGATCAATCTGTGTCTTGAAATCGAGATGATTGCGTTCGGCCAGCACCGACATCTGGGCAGACAGCCGCTCCGCCAGCGCTCTCGGAGCAAATTCTTTGTTCACAATTTCCACGCGGCGCGATTCAATGCGCGTAATATCAAGGATGTTGTTAATCAGCGTGAGCAGACGAACCCCGTTTTCCTTGAGACGCTCCATCTTATGACGCTGCTTCTGGTTCAATTCGCCCGACATGCCCATCAGCAGCATGTCGCTAAAGCCGATAATGGCATTCAGCGGCGTGCGAAGCTCATGCGACACATTCGCCAGAAATTCGCCTTTGACGCGGGCTGCTTCACGCGCTTTGGCGGTGGCCGTCCGCAGCGCCTCATTCGTTGCGTTCAATTCTTCCAGGCGCGTATCCAGCTCTTTGATGTTATAAGTCAGGCGATCCGTCATGAGGTTGAACGCATGGGCGAGGACGCCGATTTCGTCGTTCTGCGACATGGTGGCCCGTTCGGAAAGACCCCCCTGTGCGACATGGCTGGCGATATCCGTCAACTGCTTAATCGGTTGCGACAGGCGGTTGGCCGCCACGAGGCCGAGGCTGGCGGCGACCAGAGCAATCAGGATCGTCACGCCGATGAGGATGGTGGATGTTTTCGTAAACAGAATCTGCGCTTCGGCTTCGCTGATCTCTGCCATCAACCCGGCATTGAGTTCAGGAACCCAGCGATAAACGCCCAGGACGGGAACTGAAGGTGTCTGATAGTTGCTATAAATGCCTTCGCCATCCTGTCCCTTCAAGGCTTCATTGATGCCCTGGCTCTGATAGGCGCGGGTCATCTCGTAGCCTGCAAAGCGGCTGGGCGTCAGCAGATAGTTATTCTCGATGCTGACGAAGTAGGTTTCGCCTGTTTCTCCCAACCCCGAACGCTGTGCTGTCACCTCGCTCAACAGCTCCATGTTGAGATGGGCTGCCATGATGCCGATGAGCTTGCCGGTGCTGTTGTCAATTGACTTTGTGATGACCATCGTCAAATTGCCCGTACTCACATCGTAGTAGGGTGACTGGAGATAGTCGCCTGCGAGACTGGGCTGGAAATACGGTTGGAGTGTGACCACCCGATTCGTCAGCGTGTCGTCCGACGAGGCCACAATCTGACCATCCACATCGTAGACGAACACATCGTCTACGGTGCGGCGCTCTTCACCGACTTGATCAACCTGTTCAGTGGTCATCTGGAGAAGGCTGGTGTTAATTTCTTCTTTGGCGGAGTCACTCAGATGTTTCTTTTCCAGCAGAGGGCGAATGCTCGTCTGATGGGTCAAGTTGCTCTCAATGAGATTGGTCACAGTACGAGCGGTTCTGAGCCACTCATTGATCTGGCTCTGTTTCAACTCGGCGACGGATTCAAGCTGTGAGAACACCTGTCTCGTGGATTGATCGCGCAGTTGCGTGAGCGTGATGCCCGTCACAATGATGATGGAGCCGACGGTTAAAAACACAAAGTTGAGAACCAAGCGCGTCCGCAGTCGATTCCAGAAGGGAACGACTGCGAATGGCTGCGGGCTGAGAGGGAATGCGGCCATTGTTCAACCTCGTCCTATTGAGCGTACACAAGATCGAGAAATGATGTGGTAAAGGCCAAATTCACATCAACATCTTTGGTGATGACGTTGGCATCGCGCAGAACTTTGTAAACGATGTCCCAGGTGGCCTTATCCATCGCGCCAATCCGGGCGCGGGAGGGTTGCAGCAGCGGGATAGACGCCTGGAGGCGGCTCAACTGCTGGCCCCGATCCAACGTATTGTTATATTTCAGGGTCGCTGTGGTCGCGTTGTCCGTGTCTTTGACGACATCCGTGAAGCCTTCAATCGTTGCCCGAATAAAGCGCTCGACCAGTTGCGGGCGATTCTTGATCGTGTCTTCAGTCGTGAAGATCAGTGTCGCATAATCCGCGATGCCATAATCGCTCAGCAGCATAAAATCGGGTTCTAAGCCAGCCTCTTTAACAGCGACACCTTCATTGATAATCCAGCCCACCAGTGCGTCAGCCGTGCCATTAATCAGAGGATCAACGCCAAAATCAGTCCGAGGCACAATATTCACCTGTTTCGGATCAATGCCTTGCGAGGTGAGCATAACCTTTAGAAGTTGTGTCGCGCCGCCCTCTGAGACCGCCACCGTCTTACCGATGAGGTCTTTCGGCTTATGAATGTTGCTGGTCTTCAAGAAAATGAGGGCGGTGGGGCTGCGCTGAAGGACGGATGAAATGGCGACCACTGGCTTGCCATCGGCCCGTGCCTGGAGAATGGCGGCCGCACTGCTCAAACCAAAATCCCCCTTGCCGCTGATGACCTCATCAATCGGCTCAATATAACGCCCATCGACGAATCCGCCTTGTTCGAGTGTGACCTTTAAATTTTGACTCGCAAAATGCCCATTTAACTCTGCCGTATAAAAGCCCGCCGCTGAATACTCATGAATCCACGACATTTGAAAAGAGATCGGTGTGGCAGGTTCCGGTGTGGCGGTTGGGGCGGCTGGACTGCATCCGACGATCATCAATGCCAAAGCGAGAAACAGGCTTGTGAGACGAATATTGGAAAACGCGGACATAACAATCCCTCGTTCTTGAGTGAGCAATTTCGATAAAGCCCAGCATTTACGAAACCTTAATATAGCTTTAGACTACCATGAGATGAATGTCACGAAACTTAAGATTTCACTATGACTGTGGCAAAAACTGGTGGGGTGAGTTGATTTGAGGACACTGTTTTTGCAGGGCGTTGATGTCAGTGCATCTTCCCTGCATCTCATGAAAGCACGCGAGAGGGGAGGCCTAGCGCTGCTGCTCAGGGCATGGCACAGAATATCGCCTGTGCCAGTCCTGCCAATGGGTTATCAAAGCGATCCGCGCTTCTTTGTGCTGACAAATCTGGGAGCGCTGGATGAGCGCTTTCAGCCATTGGTCGATCAGCTTAAGGGGTTGGTGGGCGTGTTCCTGCTCGTGCCGCTGATGGGCGGGCCGCATCTCGTCATCAGCGTGAATACGCTCCAGGGGCAGGCCAATATCGCGTTTACCTATGATCCGCGTGTGCTGACAGAGGCTCAGGTGGATGCTGTTTTTGAAGGATTAGACCATGCAGTGGCTGATTGATTTTGATGATACGCTGGTGAACGGCCCGATCACCTATGCGCTGCGCGAGGTGTTCCCCCGTTTCATCCGTGAGCACGATCTGGTATACGATGAGACGCGCTTTATGGCGGTGGTGCTGCAATGTCAGGAGATCGCCAGCCAGACTGGACAGGATGTGGTCATCCTGCAAGAGTTGTTCCAGGCGATGAATTGGTCAGAGGCTTTGCAGAGCACACTGCTGCAAGAGGTATTTGACCACTATACGCCTTCACTGTTCCCGGACACGATTCCTTTTCTGGAGCGTCTCAAAGATCGGGGAGACACGCTGTATATTCTCTCCAACAACAATCATGCGGGTGAACTGGCGGCCTATATGGAGATTGCGCCCTATTTTGAGGACGTGTTCATGCCGCAGGAGTGTGGCGTCGCACAGGGCAAGCCGCATATAGATATCTGGCAGATGCTGCTGGCGAAGTCTCTCTTTGGCGATCTTCACGAAGTCACCATTGTCGGAGATGATCCCTGGTCAGAGGGCTTGTTTTCGGAGCGGTGCGGCCTGTTGTGCTGGTTGCTGGATCGCCTGAATCGCTTCGGGACGCTGTATGAGAGCAAGCCGTATCGCTGGGTGAAGACGCTGGATGAGGTCGGGGTGTAATCCCGCAATTGTGTGGACTTGGTTCTTGCTGGTAATGATTCATGCAATGGGTTCTCAAAAGGTCACAGCGTTTTTGTAGGGGCGACCCTACGCCAATCCCACCCAAATTGAAATGGCATCGGCAGCACCACATTATTCTGTGTATCTACCAATATCCTGCGCCCCATGACGCAAAACGCCCTCCAGACAGGCAGGGCGTTTTGTGTTTGGCTCGGATGTTAGCCCAGAGAGCTGATGCTGGACGGAGCGCTGGTGTCTTTGCTGTGCTGGCGGCGCGTCACATCCACGAACAAGCCCATCACCAGCAGGCCGAAGCCGCCAAAGAGCGCCACAATCGCGGCAATATGCACGCGGGCAGGCAGTTGACGCCACTGCCACACCAGCGATTGATGCTCCTGGCCCATCAAATCGGCCTTCAGGCGGCGCGAAAAGGCGGCGGAGGGGGCAACAGGGCGCACACTGGTATGCAGGCGGCGCGTCAGTGTGAGCAGCGGGGCCACCTCACGCGAGAGGACAGCCTGCTCCAGCAGATGATCCGCCTCGTGCTCATCATGCAGCAGCGCATCGGTGAAAGCGGACAGGAGGTCTTGGAATTGCGATTCGGTCATGGCTCGCCTTATCCTTAAGATTGCTTTTTAGACGGCAGTGCGGTGGTGTGGGGCGTTTGAGCGAGTTCATCGCGTAAGGCTAAGAGGGTACGATGATAGAGAGACTTAATCGCGCCTTCTGTCCGACTCATCATGTCGCCGATTTCGGCATTGGATTTTTGCTCGATAAACTTGAGCAAAATCAGTTCCTGGCGCTCGGCAGGCAGACGCCGAACCGCCGCCAGAAGCAGCTCCTGTTCTTCATTGGCCTCGGCCTGTTTGTCCGGCGCATCCGACTTGAGCGATTGGGCAATATAATCGTCCAGCGGAATAATTTTGCGCCGCCCCTGATCGCGGTGAAAATTCGCCACAAGGTTATGGGCAATGCGATACAGCCATGCCTGGAACGGCACGCCTTTATCTTCATAGTGCTGGATATGCGACATGGCGCGAAAGAACACCTTCGCGGTCAAATCCTCGGCATCCTGCGAGTTGCCTGTGCGATAGTAGACATAGTTATAGATTTTCGTCAGGTAGCGCTCGTAAAGCTCCCCGAAGGCGTCTTTATCATTCGCCGCCAGATCAACGAGTTCGCTGTCACTCAAGGTCTTATAGTTTTTGCGACTGCGTTGGAAGAATTTCATGGGCTGCCACTTTGATTGTCTCTTGTTCAACATCAGTAAAAACACAGCGTCTTCCCCCAAGTTACGGGGGTTTCGCAAGTCATGTCCGCCCGTACAATAGCCTTATATTGATAGCATCACACAAGAGGGAGATATCAATGCGACGGTGGATGATTGCGTTCATCAGCGTCATGATAGCGAGCATGACAGGCGGCACGCTTAACGCACAAGAGCAGGGCTTCTGGGCCTGTCCGCCGCAGTATGCCGGGCAAAGCCTGCATATCTTCAACTGGACGACCTATATTGCCGAAGACACGATCTCAAATTTTGAGTCGCTGTGTCATGTGACGGTGAACTACAACACGCACAGCAGCGATGAGGAGATGGTGGCGGCGCTGCGGGCGGGCAATAAAGAGGGCTATGATGTCGTCTTCCCGGAGACCACATCGGCCTATTTGCTGCGGAACGAGAAGCTGCTGCATCCGCTGAACTATGCCAATATCCCCAACTTCGCCAATATCGACGCTGTATTCAAGGATCGCTCGTTTGATCCGGGCAACGTCTATGCGGTGCTGTATCTGTGGGGATCAGTCGGGATTGGCTATCGCAAAGCCGCTCTGCCCAAACCGATCACCAGTTGGAATGATATGTTTCAGGCCAATTCACGGGTGGCCTGGATCAACAATGGCCGCTTAATGCTCGGTGCGGCCCTCAATATGCTCGGTCTCGATCCCAATACCACCAATGCCGCCGATCTGGACAGGGCCAGCGCCTATCTCATCGCCAACAGCCGCAATGTGACCGAGATCGCGGATGACACGGGCCAGGATTTGCTGATGGCGGGCAAGGCCGATATTGTCGTCGAGTACAGCGGTGATATCTTCCAGATCATCGACCAATGCCGCTGCGATGATTTTGCCTATGTCATCCCGCAGGAGGGAGCCTACAGCGATCTCACCAGCATGGCGATTCCCGCCAATGCCCCCAATATTGCGCTGGCTGAGACGTTCATCGATTATATTCTTGATCCGCAGGTGGGGGCCGATATCGCCAACACCACCGCCTATGGATCGCCCAATCGCCTCGCGGTCGAGCAGGGCCTGATCTACGCGCAGTATCTGAATGATCCGTCGATCTATCCGCCGCATGATGTTCTGGCGAAGATGTATTCGCTGATTTCCGACGACACCATCGAAGCTGTCTTTAACGCGGCCTGGTCCAAGACCCTCAAAGCGATAGGGAGATAAGCGATGACGCTCGTGAAAAATCCGGTTGTAATACAGCCCTCCCGTCGTACCGCTGCTCCGCGTAAGGTGTTCGCGCTGTGGCAGCAGACGCGCTTTCGCCTTGCGATGATGGGTGCGTTGATTGCCCTGTGTGCGCTGCTGGCGGGCGGCGTCGCTGTCAATGCCTATCGCAGCGCCTATATGCTTTTCCAGCGCATTGCCGAGTTCTATGCGATCAAGGTGGATGCGGCAGAAGCGGCGCTGCAAGATATCGCCCGCACCAGCCAGGCCACTGCCGATTACACCGCGCTCACATCGGATACGCCGCTGTTTGAGGCCGCCGTGAATGATATTTTCCGCAATTTCAATGCCTATCGCGGCGAAATGTTCATCTTGCAGAGCAATCTGGAGAGCACGGCGGAACGCACCGCCTTCACAGTGGCCGATACCTACACCTACAGCCGTTTCTGGCGGCATGTTGGCAATCTGATCGATGGTCGTACCGATCTGACGCTGGCCCGCCGCGAATATCTGGCAGCCGATAACAATCTGCGTAATCGTATTATTCCGGCGCTCGAATCGCTGGAATCGGAAAATTTCTCGCTGATGGCGAAGGCGGGCAATGAGGCAGGGAGCACCTTAGCAGGCCAGACGCTGCTGGTGGTGCTCACGACGGGGGGATTGCTGGCGCTGCTGGCCGGGGTGTCATTCTGGCTGCGCGGCAAGGTGCGCCGTTATGTCACGCCCGGCGTTGATGGGGCGCTCTTTGTGGCCGCCCTCGCTCTTGCCTTGATGTTCCTGGGTCTGGCGCAGCTTCCCGGCCAGATCAGCCGTATGACTCAGACCGCTTACTACAATATCAGCAGCAGTTCGCGGGTGCTGGTGGCGGGTAATCTGGCAAATCGCGCCGAGAGCAGCGCCATCATCGACGTGAAGCGCGCTGGAACATGGTATGAGCAGTTTGATACGAGCGTGGGGGATATGGAAGGGCATCTCTGCGGTGCGGCAGGCTGTCTTCAGCAGCCATTCGTCACATCATCAGGCCAGCCCAACAATGCCTTGATCGACAGCGCCCGCAAGAATGCGACCTCTCAGCAGACGCTGCCGCTGATTGCGAGTGTGGAGACGCTCAAAGAACTGCAACTGCTCGAAGCCGCCCGCACCTCCTTTCTGGCCTATCTTAAAGTGCATGACCAGCTTGTTACCGCTTTGAATGCTCAACAGATTGCCCAGGCGACAGAACTCAATACAGGCTTTGAGGACGGCGAGAGCGAGGCGCTATATCGCACCTTTAGCCAGCAGATTGAGGCGGTGCAGGCCATCAACCGCATCACGTTTGATACGATCTGGGCGGCGCAGCGCACCACACTGCCCACTCAGCAGGCACTCTACGGCGTGCTGGCGTTTGGCCTTATCATCGTGCTCACAGGATTTGGCGTGAGCCATCGTTTCCGCGAGTTGTAAACGCGATTGGTGGGGTGCTGCGTGCTGGTCGGTCTACACGATAATGTGGTCATGATTTTTGCATCCTGCGATGAGATTACAATGGTTCACAGTAGGGGCACGATGCATCGTGCCCTATGCGTACCAACTTAAGCAAATCGAACCTGCTTGATCTCTCTTATGCCCTGTCGTCAGGGGTTGAAAACCCCTGCCTTGCCTTTTGCGGGACTG
>DAOTUR010000210.1:0-17031 GCA_034436915.1 Anaerolineae bacterium | reverse complement strand
CAATACCTTCGCCAATTTTGAAAACACAGCCAAATCCGCCTTTTTGAAGCAAATTTGGCCCCAAAACTTGGCTTATAAAAGGTCACGAAGTGCCAGAATTTGGCGAAAACCCTGCTTTTTCAGGCGCTCTGAATTTTGGCGAAGGTATTGTTATTTATCATTGTTTTAGATGCCCCATCTAATGCTTGTCGTGCAGCAACCCCTCATACACCTCAAGCATCTGCTTGGCCGTATGATCCCAGGTCATCGTCTGAGCGCGGACACGGCCCGCCTTGCCCATACGTTTGGCGCGGGTCGGGTCGATCAGGAGCGCGAGGATGGCACGGGGCAAATCATCGCCCAGGTTGGCCTGATCCACCAGCAGGCCTGTCTTGCCCTCGACAATCGCATCCTCCGCGCCGCAGCCGCGTGTGCCGATCACGGGCAGCCCGGCGGCAGACGCCTCCAGATGCACCAGGCCGAAGCCCTCAAATTTCCAGCCTTCATTCAGCGAGGGCATGACGAACATATCCGCCGCCCCATACCAGCCCATCAGCTCCTCGTCCGATACGAAGCCCATGAGATGCACATTGCCTTGCAGGTTGTAACGGGCAATATCCTCCCGAATCGTCGCCACATACTCCGGGTGCTGCTTGAGCGATCCGGCGATCAGACATTGAATATCAGGGATGATCGTCTTCACACGGGCGACAGCATTCACGAGTTCGCGTGTGCCTTTGCGCGGCTTCACGCCACCCACCGTCAGAATCGTTGGGCCGCGTTTCGCCCCTTTCAGCGGCGGCAGTGTGGCATAGCGCGTGGGATCAACGCCATTGTTGACCATCGTGATATTGGCATTGGGCATGATGCCGGCCATCACCTGCGCCGTATAGTGGCTCACACAGACGAGTTTCGCCCGCCAGAAGGCCCGCGTATACACCCGATCCACCACGCCGCCGCGCAGATGGGGCAGATGGGCATAGCTGCCATGCACCGTCACCACCAATGGGCGGCGTCGCGCCAGCACCGAGGCCAGCGGCGCATAAAGTTCGACAGCGGTATGAATGAGATCACAATCGGTCAAGGCTCGCCGCGCTGTGGGGTAGAGCAGCATCTGGCGGGCCAGCATCGCCCGATCCAGCGGCGTCACAGTCGGCAGAATCGCCTGTGAGGGAATGTGGAACTCAGCAGGCGAATTGCGGGCGGTGAGAACCGTCACCTGCACGCCCAGGCGCTGCAAGGCGGTCAGCAGATTCACGCTGTATTCCGCCCAACCATGTGAGCGGGTCAAATCTGCTGCCAGAAATCCAATATGCATACGATCCTCTTGAGATAAACCCCTCCCCAACCCCTCCCCGCTCCGCAAGGAGGGGCTTTTCCCTCCCTACGCAGTGGGGCGCGCCAGGGAGGGGTAAATAGATTTATCTAATCAATGTGCCGACGGACATATCGCCCTGCATGGCCCGCAGCAGATGATCGCCCTCCCAGAAATTGACCACCATAATCGGAATGTCGTTCTCCTGGCAGATGGTGAAGGCGGTCATATCCATCACGTTCAGACGATCTTCAATCGCCTTCTGAAAGCTGAGGGTCTCATAGCGCTTGGCGTTGGGATTTTTGCGCGGATCGGAGTCATAGACGCCATCGACTTTGGTGGCCTTGATGAGAATATCGGCTTTGATCTCGCTGGCCCGCAGCGCCGCCGCTGAGTCGGTGGTGAAGTAGGGGTTGCCCAGGCCGCCCGCCATAATCACAACGCGATCTTTTTCCAGGTGGCGGATGGCCCGCAGCCGAATATACGGTTCGGCAATCTCGTTCATCTGGATCGCCGTTTGCACGCGGGCATTCATATTGATGCGCTCCAGGCTGTCGCGCAGGGCCAATGCATTCATGACGGTGGCAATCATGCCCATATGATCGGCGGTAGTGCGATCCATGCCCAGGGCTTCGCCCGTGCTGCCGCGCCACAGGTTGCCGCCGCCAATTACAACCGCCACCTGTATCCCCAGGTCGTGAATATCCCGAATTTTCTCAGCAATGAGATTGACGCTCTCGGCATCAATGCCCAGGCTGGCCCCGCCGCCGGGGGCGAGAGCTTCACCGCTGAGTTTGAGCAGAACGCGCTTGTAAGGGGTGACAGAGCCGTTGCTGGTGTGCGTCATAGGTCTCTCCTGAACAATGAGGCATGAAATAGGCGGCACAGGGCCGAGGCGATAAAAAAGGGATCAGCCTGATGGCTAATCCCTCTTTTAAATCAAATGATCAACATGGCGATGGCTCGTGATGAGCGCGGGCCATTAATCCGCAGCGGCATCGGTGCTGTCCAAGCCTTCGCCCAGGGCGAAGCGGCTGAAACGGCGGATCTGGATGGCTTCGCCCAGTTCAGCGACGGATTCCTGGAGAAGCTGTTCGATGGTCTTGCTCTCGTCCATGAAGAAAGGTTGTTCCATCAGAACAATCTCTTCATAGAACTTGTTCATGCGGCCTTCCGCAACCTTGGCGGCGATTTCGGGCTTCTTGCCTTCTTCGACAGCGCGGTTGACCTGAATTTGGTGTTCGGCGGCGATGACGGCCTGGGGCACATCCTCGCGCTTCACATACTGCGGGTTGATACCTGCGATATGCTTGGCGATGTTGCGTGCGAACAACTTGAACTTATCGGTCTTGGCGACGAAATCGGTTTCGCAGTTCACTTCCACGATGACACCCATGCGGGCCCCATTGTGCTGGTAAACTTCGATCACGCCTTCGTTCATGGTGCGGCCCTTACCGAGCTTCTTCACCGCGCTGGCAATGCCTTTTTCGCGCAGGAAGTCAACGGCCTTCTTGATGTCGCCCTCGGTGTGTTCAAGGGCTTTCTTGCAATCCATCGGCCCTGCGCCCGTCATTTCGCGCAGTTCTTTCACCATCTGAGCTGTCACTGTTGCCATAGAGTCGCCTGTCCTCGTTCTTATTCTTCGTCCAATTGAAGAGGCGCATTCCGCAGCTTGCGGAGTGTGTTGGCCCCCATCAAATCTTCGTCACTGGCGTTATCGGCGAAGCTCTTGGTCATATTGGTTGGCAGACCCGTCTCCGCTGAGATTTCTTCGTCCTCCATCGTATCGCTGCCCTTACGCATCCCACGACCTTCCAGCACTGCGTCGGCCATCGCCCCCACCAGCAGCTTGATCGAACGCATGGCGTCGTCGTTGCCGGGGATGACATAATCGATCACGTCAGGATTGGCGTTGGTGTCCACGATGCCGAGCACCGGAATTTTGAGCGTATTGGCTTCCTTGACGGCAGTCAATTCGCGCTCGGTGTCCACGACCAGGATCAGATCGGGCAGCTTACGCAGATCACGCAGACCGCCGAGGCGCACGCGCAGCTTGTCGATCTCGCGTTCTTTCATCAGGGCTTCTTTTTTGGTGAGACGCGCAAATTCGCCCGCTTCCTGCGATTTTTCCAGCTTCTTCAACTGGTCAATACGCCCGCGAATGGTGCGCCAGTTGGTGAGCGTGCCACCAAGCCAGCGGGTGTTCACGTAGGGCATCCCGCAGCGGCCCGCTTCGCGCTGGATCGATTCCTGCGCCTGACGTTTTGTGCCGACGAACAGCACAATCCCGCCGTTGGAGATGGTGTCGCGCACGATGTCATAGTAAGCATTGAGGTTGGCGAAGGTCTTGCGAAGATCGATGATGTGGATGCCATTGCGTGCATCGAAGATGAATTCTTCCATGCGCGGGTTCCACTTGGTGGTGCGATGCCCGAAATGGACACCGGTTTCGAGCAGCTTCTTCATAGTGAGTGTTGAAGGCATTGACAAACTCCTGTTGGTGTTTGATCTCCCACACCGTT
The DNA here is from genome assembly GCA_034436915.1 of Anaerolineae bacterium. Taxonomy (GTDB): domain Bacteria; phylum Chloroflexota; class Anaerolineae; order Aggregatilineales; family Phototrophicaceae; genus JALHOR01. Next base: position 13,215 of record DAOTUR010000210.1, on the reverse strand, counting down.
CATCCCCCGCGCTGGAATTGCCCCACACAAAATCTGGTGGCGCAACAACACCCTGCGAAGTCCCGATGTGTGTTCATTAAGGAAATTGGGGTTAACCCGACGTGGAAGTTTATCAGACCGAGGCCAGCGGGGGAAGGGTCGATACAGATGAGGACAGGGCGATTGCGTCTTAAATTTTTTGGTTCACAAAAGTCCATAAAAGGTATCTATGTAGGGGCGCAGCGTGCTGCGCCCCTACCCCGCCACGATGATAATGACAGATCGCACGATGGTTTGTAGGGACATGACATGACATGTCATGTCCGAATGTGTGGACATGATAACGTGGTCGGGATTTTCACGTCATTTTATAGGTTCTCAATGGGTCACAGCGCTTTTGTAGGGGCGCGATATATCGCGCCCCTACGCCAATCCCACCTCGAATGAATGGGAACCTCACAATCACGCTGTTCTGTACTGCGCCCCTGACAACTGCTCCCAAAGCGTCGGGTGAGCGTGGGGCAGGCTGTCCCCATCATCGCACAATCTGCGCTAAAATCAGGCCAGATCATCGTGATGACGTTATGAAAGGATCAGCCCATGCGTCTTCGTACTCTTATATTCCTTCTTATTCTGTTCCTATGCTGTATCACATCTGTAGCCGCCCAGGATGTCCCAGATAGTGTCTTTGAGGCGGCGGTGCGGGCGGCAAAGGGCGCGAAACCCGGCCTCGGCGCATCGAGTGACTTTAAATGGCAGCGCTTGAATCCCACCAAACTCAGCAATCTGGACTGCCCATTGGTGCAGGGGCTTGATCTGGGCCGCGAAGTCACACCCTATGCCGTCTCGCTGACCTATCCTGATGGCGTCTATATCGTGCATGTCTCCGCGGATGGCACGCTGGCGCAGCCCTGCGATCCCAAATTTGGCGCATTGGTCGCCAGCACGCCCGCCCCACCGTCAGGCTGCCAGTTGGCGGCTGCCTCACAGCCCACCTTCCGCATCGCGCCCGATGCCTCAACCGCCGTTCTGGGCGGTGAGGTCATGGTAAACGGCATCGCCTATGCCATTGGTCGCACGGATACAAAAGACTGGTATCAAACGCGCAACAATGCCAATCAAATCGGCTGGGTGTCGGCCAAAGAGGTCACGATCAACGGGAACGCGGCCTGTGATCCGCTGCCAATTACTGGAGCGCAAAATATCGATTATGTGACGGGGACATGCTTCATCACGGCGGCACAGGATTTCTCGAATGTGCGCCAGAAGCCTGATGCCAATGCGCCTGTTCTCAGTCTCCTGTATGAAAACATCTATTTTCAAGTCTACGCGACCACGACTGATGGTCAGTGGTTGTTCATCAATCCGGGCTGGGTCGCGGATCGCGTGACGGAAAAATATGGCGAATGCAGCAGTCTCCAGGTCAACAATGATCTCGTGGGCGTCATTCCCGGCACGCCCACGCCAACGCCTGCTGTCGCCATGACCTCAACTCCGTTTATGACCTCTATCCCGACCATGACCTTTACACCTGTGGCGACTGCAACCGCGCTGCCCGCCGCCTTTACGTGCCCGACTGATTTTAAAGGCTTTCTCGCACCGCGTATCACATTGGGCGCTGCAACAGCCCGTGTTGGCACAGGGGGTTCACCCAACCGCCTCCGTGCTGAACCGACTGTGACTGCGCTTCAGGTCGGGCAGGCCCAACCAGGTCGTACTCTCGATAAGGTCTTGAGCGGCGCGGCGTGTAATGGGACGTTCGTCTGGTGGTTTGTCGAAATTGATGGTGTCCAGGGCTGGACAGCCGAGTCAGATTCAACTGATGCAGGCACATATTTCCTTGAGCCTGTCGGTGCAGTTCCAACGATTGCCACCGCAGTGCCGACAGTTGTAATCGGCGCGGCCACAGCCGCGCCAACGGCGGTGATGGTGCAGCCCACAGGCGGCAGCGGCCTGCTGCAAACGATGACGTTTGAACGGCCTGAACCGATCCGTGATCTGCGCTTTGCCCCCGATAATACGCTGCTTACGCTCGTACAGCGTTCACTTTATGCGTCAAAGCAGGATGTGGCAGCAGCGCCAGGATCGTCACTGGCCGAAAATATCATCGCGCTGGACACAACAGTGGATCGTCTGTATGCGCTGGATGCCGCTGGCACGCTGCACGTCTATGCGCTCAACACCCTGACGGAAGTCACAAAGGATGCAATGTCCCTGGGCGGCGCTGTCGATACACCGACTTTCAGTGTGAACAGCGATGGCCGCTATTTCCTGACGGTAGGCTGCAATGATACGGCCTGCAAATCAGGCAAAATCGATCTGTGGGATATTGCGACGGGCAAAGTCATCCGCTCTCAGCCTGCCCATCAGGGACAGCCGTATGGCGCGGCTTTCACGCCGGATGACAAACGCATCGTCTCATGGGGCAAGGATGGCGTACAGGTCTGGGATACACAGACAGGCCAGTTTGTGTTCGCGCAAGTGGGAACAACAGTCGCTGCGCCTGCGCTGCCCTCCGACCTGCCCATCATGTATACCGCTGTCTGCGATGAGCCGAAGACTGAGACTACCTGCGGCCACGTCGGGATTGCCATGACGAGCCTTGAGACACAAGTCGGATCGGTGCTCATCGAACCCGCCACCAGCAGCATCCCCACCGTGCTTGTCATCAGCATTGACAATAAATGGTTGGCGCTAGCGGTGCAGGATGGCACGATCTTCGTCTATAACATGGACGCAGGCGGCAACACGCCCGCACAAACCTTCGTCAGCGGCATGGTCATCAGCAGCCTCGCCTTCAATGCTGATGCGAAACAGTTGGCCGCAGGCAGCACAACAGGCACAGCGCAGGTATGGGGCATCCCCCAGCCTTAACCTGTTTTAAACCGTCACTTTGCAATGAAAGATCTCTCCATCAGGGGAGGTCTTTCATTTTACAGACCAAACACCAACCCAGACATGACAAAAAACCACCCTGAAACACAGACAATGCTTTATTTTTGTCACGCCTATTCTGGAGTATAATTCATAGAGGGGGGTCGTGTTCAATGCTTTATTAATCATTGAACTGTCTCCATCCTATCTCAGTGAGCATAACGGTAGCCATCCTGTGGGCATCCTGTCATCCCAATGGCCCTATCTTGCAGCCCTCTTCCCCATTGTGTGGCTGCTGATGCGGATATCTTTGTTACCAGCCGTCTTTCAAACCACCGACCAGATCATCGCCTGGATCGCGTGTTTTGTGGCCTATACGACTGCCTGTATCCTGGCCGGATCGATTCAGCGCCGCCTCTGGACAGGCTATGTGATTCTGTCGGTCATGGTGTGCTGGCTGTCGCTCAACACCGAGGCCGCCCTGCTGGTGATCGTCCTGAGCACGCCGCTTGGTGTGGGCATTCGCCATGTGCGCCGCTGGATGATCGACGACGATGAGCTTCCCTTCTGGCAGGAGGTGATGGGCCGCATTGCCATCACCAGCCTCGGCCTGATGAGCACAAGTTTGATTTTTTATCTCGAAGGCCAGCAGACGCCGATTCTGTCACTGAGTGCGGTGACGATTTTACGCCCACTGGTGAGCATCTGGATTGGCATCCTGGCGACGCAGGGCGTGGGCTGGTGGGTCACGCGCCGCCTGCCCAATTTCCTTGATGACGAAGGCCGCCATCAGATCACGCTGGATTTTGCCCTCAGTCTGGTGATGCTGGTGCTGCCGCTGGTGCTGTATGAGGTCGGGGCGGCAGCCTTTATTGTGATTCTGGGGCTGACGATCTTCCAGGCGATTCGCCATTATCAGATTCACAGTGTGCGCGAGGATATTGTTCGTCGTGCGCGTGAAGTGTCGTCGCTCTATACGCTAGGACGCTTCATCACCAATAATCTCGTCTTAGAGGATGTGCTGCTGACCGTCTATCGAGAGGCGACAGCGCTGGTGCCGGCGACCACGTTCACCATCGGCCTGTTTGATGAAGATCGTTCGGTGATTGATTTCCCGCTGGTAATGAAAGAGGGCCAGCGCGTCCTGCATTCACCGCGCAAACTGGACGATTACTATAACGATCATGTGATTTTGACGGGCCTGCCGCTGCGGGTGAGTTCCAATGTGCCTCAGCCCTCTCTCAAGCCTGAAGATGCCCGCATCATCGCCTATATTGGCATTCCGCTCAAAGTCGGGACGAAGATCATTGGTGTGATGGCCCTGGGCAGCACCGACGATGCAGAGGCATTTAAGGAAGACGATATTGCGATTTTGCAGGCCATCGCCAATCAAGCCAGCCTCGCCATTCGCAATGCCAACCTGTATCACCGCACTGTGAGCGTGGCGCGGAACCTGACGCTGATCAACCAGTCGCTGCATGATGTGATGTTCAGCCTCACGCTGCAAGAGGCGCTGGATGCGGCCTGTCAAACGGCCCTTGAGGTCACAGGCGGACAAAAAGCGGCGATCTTCACCTGGAATGATATCGAGCATCAGTGGGACAGGCGTTATAGCCTGGGCTTTGGTGCTGATGACCAGCTTGAACTCCATTATCCACAGTTGGCCTTTAGCGAAGGGTCAGTGGTGGTGGTTGATACCCAGGAGAACACTCATCCTGAGATTCAGCGTCAGGCCGCCGTTGCTCACTTCCAGGCCTGTTTGTATGTGCCACTGCGCTCCGGCATCAGTATGGCGGGCGCGATTGGGGTGTATCATGCCGCGCCGCATCACTATGAAATGCCCGAAATTAACCTGATTGAGATGCTGGCGAACCAGTTGACAGCGGCTATTGACAATGCCGAACTGCTGCAATCGCTGGAACTCTATGCGTCGGAGCAGTCGCAACTCGTCCATCTGTCGCGCATCTCCTCGTCCAATCTCGATCTTGAGCGTATCGTGACCGACGTGTGTACGCTGCTGCGCCAGATGCTGGATGTCTCGCATGTCGAAATTGGCCTTTACCATGCGGATCGGTCTCTATTTGAGGTTTATCTGCAAGCCGATTTCCCGCTGCGGATGCGCTCTTACACATTGGAAGATGCGGCGATTCCGCCTGATTTGCTCACGCTGATGAACAGTTCCAGCCTTTCGCTGGAGATCTACCGCGACGATCAGGACAATACGCCCGCGATGAAGTCGCTGTTTGAACGTACACAGTCGCGGGTGCTGGCCTTCGTGCCGATGCTCATCAATCGGCGGGCGACGGGCTTTATTCTGCTGGGTGAGCAGGATTTAGAGCGTCAGTTCAATCCCAATGAGAGCCGCTTGATTGAGATGGCGACCAACCAGATCAGTGGCCAGATTCATAATGCCCGCATTCACACGCTGACGGAAGAAGAACTGATTCAGCGCCTGAAACAGCTCTCCATGATCGAAGATATCGCCGGTCAAATCTCACGCTCTCTCGAACCGATGCAGGTGATTGATGGCGTGCTGGATGCTGCGCTGCGGGCGACGGGCGCGGATCTGGCCGGGCTTGCTATGCTCGAAGGGCCTGATGATGATTACTTCCATATCATCACGCACGAGATTAAAGGCGGGCAAATTGATAAGCGCATTCATGACCGCTTCCCGCTGCAAGGCGTCATCGGCGATATTGCGCGGCGCGGCGAAATGATCATGAGTGGCGATAATCGGCAGTTAGAGGCGTATCACCAGGGCGGGCAGCAGGTCATGGCCTCGACCCTGGCCGTCCCGCTGTCGAAGGGTGATGCGATCCTGGGCGTCTTGAACGTCGAGAGCAAAAAGCCGGGCTTCTTCACGCTGGAGCATGTCAGCTTCATCAAGAGTCTCGCGGGCCATGCCGCCATCAGCATCGACAATGCCCGCATGATGAAAGAGCGCCAGTGGCAGATCACCACGCTCACCTATTTGCGCGAACTCAGCTTGAAAGTAGCGACTGTCGTGAAGCATCAGGATTTGATGGAGGCCGTGCTGCAATCGGCCATGCAAATTCTGGATGGACAGGCCGCTGTGCTCTACAAGTACGATACACACACTGGCGAACTTGTCCAGATGTGCAATGAGGCCCGCGAAACGGCGGATGCCTATCCGCTGATTCCGGTTGAATTGGTCTATGACACGGTGAAGATGGGCAAAGTGATCTTCATCCCGCATGTGGGCAGCAGCGAGTATTTTGCCGTTGAGGGCACGGAACAGATCGATTTTGGCAGCCTTGTGAGTCTGCCGCTGTATACGCGCCAGGGGCGAATTTCGGATGTGATGTGCATCGTCTTCAGCCATGAGCGGGACTTTGATCTGCGGGATCGCACAACGGTAGATCTGATCGCCACACAGGTCGCGGGCCTGTTGGAGAATGCCGCCTTGAATGAGGCCATTCGCCTGAGTCATGATCGGATGCGGGCCATTCTCGATTCAACTCGTGATGGCATCATCCTGCTGGATCGGGCCATGCGCTTGCAGGAGTACAACCCCGCCGCCGAACTGCTGCTCGGTCTATCACTCAAGCCGCACCTCAATCGCCCGTTCTCGCGCATCCTGAACGAGCATTACACGTTTGAGGCAACGGGCCATGAAACGCAGCCGATTCTGCAACTGGAGCATACTTATCGCAGCACGCCTAGTGCACGAGAATACCCGCTGTATCGCGTGGGCCAGAATGCCATCTTCATTCAGGAGATTGTTCTGCCTGTGCAGGATCGGGAACAGCGCATTACGGGCAATCTGATGTCTCTGCGCGATGTGACCGAAGAGAAGCACACTATGCTGCATCGTCAGCGTATCCAGGATATGGTGCTGCACGATCTGAGCAAGCCGCTGGCGTCGATTGTCACGGCGATGGATGTAATGCGCCTGCTCCTGAGTATGGAATCCATCTCCGAAACCAGCAGCAAAGAACTCGAACAGATCATTGATATTTCAACCAACAGCTCAAACAGCCTGCTCGTGCTGGTCGCCAGCCTGCGCGATATCCCGCGCCTGGACAAAGGCGAACTGCCGATTGAGCGCACGCCGCATTCGGTAAAGTTGCTGGCGGAAGAGGCGCGGGCGATGCTGGCTTCCTCGCTCAAAGACGCTGAGATCACGCTCGGCATTGACGTGCCGACGGAACTGGATCAATTGAATATCGATCCGGAATTGATTCGGCGCGTCTTCGTCAATCTCATGCACAATGCCTTCAAATTTACACCCCCCACAGGCCAGATTGCGCTGGTGGTAGACCGCCAGTCTGACCAGGAGGGCTATGTGCGCGTGACCATCAACGACACGGGGCCGGGCATCCCTGCCGATATGCACGATGCAATTTTTGATGAGTATGTCCAGCTCGATACTGTCAAACCGCACCAGGGCGGCAAAGGCACAGGCGTCGGCCTCACCTTCTGTAAGCTGGCGGTTGAGGCACACGGAGGCCGCATCTGGGTGGAGCGAGACGGGCTGCTCTCAGGGGCCAGTTTTGCGATGCTGCTGCCTCTCATCGCCCCCTCCGATGATACGACGGAGGAGGAGCCGCAGCAGCAGGGCAAAAGCAAGATGTAGAGAAACTATTGAAGTCTATAGAGACGGATTTGTTGGCTATAGAGATTTTTACGACGCCTCTGTTTGAGGAATAGGGGTTGGAATTATAGGCGGGAACGCAGTTGGTGTGTTTACAGGTGTTGGAGAAAAGATAGTATTTAAATTGGGCAAAACATCTACAAGTAGTTTCATTCGGAATTCATTCAACTCTTCATCTGAAAGGATATGAGGGCTGCTGCCATACAGCTCAGACAATAAACGCGATTCACCACTAACAATGCGCGGCGATAAGATGAATCGCTGAAAATGTCCATCACCGCATGACTCTATGAAAGGCATTAGCATTTCAAGATGGATGACAATTTCTGGCTTCTCATCAGACAGCCGTTCACCCTCTGGAAGAGCTAAAAGAATGGGATACACTTTCCCAACCTCTAATTCTGTGTCCAAATAACAATACCTTCGCCAATTTTAGATCACGTACACATCTTGTGTCTGATAACACAAGTTCGACAAGCAAAACACCGCCAAAACTAAATCACAAGCGGGAATTATCGCTTCCGATTTAGTTTCAGATCTATCAAAACCTATCATCAGAGCCTGTGCTCAAGTTTTGGCTAGCAAGCACAGGATTTTGGCGAAGGTATTGGCCAATACATCTCAAATTGTTTCAGGAGAAGAAATAGATTCATATCGCTGTTATAGATCAAAATTTAACCAACAGTAATTTTGCATCATCCACATAGTAATTGTGAAATTGACCACATGCGTAGAAATACCCTGTGAGATCTGTTAAAAAGAGCGTTGCCTTGCGAAAAGGAAACACCTTTTTCCAGAAAACACTGCTGTTCATACATTCGAATCTTAAACCTGATTCGAACCCAACATAAGGAGATTCATTAAGTGATTAAGCTTCGGTCTTTACTCCTGCTTCTGCCTCTGCTGGCACTGTCCTTTATTTCTGTGTCTGCGCAAGAGCCAGAACGCCTAACAATTTACTCAGGTCGTAATGAAGAACTCATTGCACCCTTGATTGAACAATTTACGGCTGATACAGGTATCGAGGTCGATGTCCTGTACGGTGATACAGCCGCGATTGCCAACCAGATTCTGGAAGAAGGTACCAACAGTCCAGCGGATGTCTATATCGGACAGGATGCCGGGGCGCTTGGCGCACTGGCAAAGGCTGGTGTGCTCCGCACGCTTCCCTCTGACGTGTTGGAGCGCGTGCCAGAACATTTCAAGTCGCCTGCTGGCCAGTGGGTCGGTGTGAGTGGACGTGCGCGTGTGCTGGTCTATAACCCTCAGAAACTTGAAGAACTGGGGCTTGAGTTGCCCGCCTCAATTCTGGATCTCACCAAACCCGAATATAAAGGTCTGGTTGGATGGGCCCCCGCAAATGCGTCGTTCCAGAGCAATGTGACCGCCCTGCGTGTTCTTCAAGGGGATGATGTTGCGGCTCAATGGCTCGCTGACATGATCGCTAATGACGCGGTCTCCTTTGGCAGCAGCAACGGCAACCTGAATGCAGCCGTCGCGAGCGGTGAAATCACGATGGGCATCACCAACCACTACTATATGTTCCGTATGCTGGCAGAAACACCAGATGCGTCGATTGCGCAGCATTTCTTCCCGGCAGGCGATCCTGGCTCATTGATTAATGTCGCCGGGGCCGGAGTGCTCACCACCAGCGATCAACCGGGTCTGTCACAGCGTTTTATCCTGTATCTGCTTGGCCGTGATGCACAGCAGTATTTTGTGGACAGCACGTTTGAATATCCGGTTATTGAAGGCATCGCTGTGAACGAACGCATCACAGCCCTGGAAGAGATTGAATCTCCCGTTCTGGATCTGAGCAACCTCGATGATTTGCAGACCACGCTGGCTCTGATTGAAGACAGCGGCGCACTCGACGAGTAATCTTTGTTGCGTCTCTGGCCCTCCTGTGTGGAGGGTCAGCACATCTTGTAAGAAAGTCAATTCATGCAGCGGTCCTGGACGTTAGCTCTGAGTGAATTTGTTGATTCTGTTGTGCCGCCGTCTTCGTCCTGGCGCTTGAATGCGCCCTGGATGCGAGGATTTTCGCGTTTCTGGGGACTGTATCTCATCAGCGGCTTGATCGTGGCTGTTGTGATCCTGCCTGTCCTGTATCTCATTCTCCGTGGGGCTGATGCTGGCGCTGAAGGCCTGAACTATTTGATGCGCCCCCGCACGCTCACAATTGTCAGCAACAGCCTTGCACTCGTAATCGCCGTCATGGTCTCGGCTGCCGCGATTGGCGTTCCTTTTGCCTGGCTCACGACACGCAGCAATCTTCCATTTCGGCGGGCGTGGCTGGTGGTTGGCCTGCTGCCAATGGTGATTCCCTCGTATATTGGGGCCATCACATTCGTGGCAGTCTTTGGGCCTGTTGGGGCCGCACAGCAGCTGCTCGCCCCGTTCGGTATTGAGCGCCTGCCTGATATTTATGGCTTCTTCGGGGCCTGGCTATGTCTCACGCTCTTCACGTATCCGTATTTTATGCTGCCTGTACGAGCGGCTCTGCTTAACTGTGACCCTGCCATTGAAGAAGCGGCACACAGCCTGGGCCTTTCTCGCTGGCAGGTCTTCTGGCGTGTGACTCTCCCGATCTTGCGCCCTGCACTGATGGCAGGGGCAATTATGACGGCTCTGTACACCTTGAGCGATTTTGGGGCCGTGATGGTGATGCGCTACAACGCCATCACGCGCGCTATTTACGTGGCCTACAACAGCTCATTCGACCGCAATCGGGCGGCTCTGCTGGCCCTGGTGTTAGTAGCGCTGACGGTGTGGTTGATCTGGATGGAGCAGCGTCTACTCAAGAAACAGCGCCTCTATCGGACAGGCATTGGCACAGGCCGTGCCTTGCGCCCTGTATCCCTTGGGGTGTGGATGAGTCCCGCTCTGCTGTTTATGGCTGTTGTTATTAGCCTGGGGGTGCTCGTTCCCGTAGGGACATTAATCACCTGGTCCTTGATGCCGCAGGTGAGCAGTGGGGTCAACGTGAATCTTGTCGAGCTTGGCGTGAATGCCATGAGCGTCAGTGGTATGGCGGCCCTGGTTGTTGGGCTGGTTGCTCTGCCGATTGCACTGTTGGGTGCACGGCACTCGACCCGTCTCGCCCGCATGATTACAGGCCTCTCTTATCTCGGCAATGTGCTGCCCGGTCTGGTGATTGGTCTGGCGCTGGTATTTTTTGCCGCCAATGCTTTACCGACCTTCTATCAAACCATGCCGCTTCTGATTCTGGGCTACGCCATTCGCTTTTTGCCCTACAGTGTCACCTCCACACGCAGCGTCCTGGCACAGATGAACACGGCTCTTGATGATGCCGCACGCAGTCTTGGCTTGCGTCCGCGTGAGGTTGTGCGGCGTGTGACGATGCCGCTGGCGCGTGCTGGTATTGTGGGCGGCATGGCTATGGTTTTCCTGAGCGCGATGAAGGAACTCCCAACGACACTCCTGCTCGCGCCGATTGGCTTCAAAACATTGGCAACACGCATCTGGACGGCACAGGAATCGGCATCGTTGTCCCTGATTGGCATCCCGGGCTTACTTTTGATGGCTGTTTCATGCGGCGCTCTGGCACTTCTGCTCTGGCGTGATGAGCAATCTCAACGATAATCATCCCACACAGCATTTTTGCAAGAATACGGGATTGATTGTGACAGATCGGCTGGAATTGCAGGGGATCGCCCGCGTCTTTGGCACAGTCCGTGCGGTTCAAAATATCACTCTGAGTATCAAAGAAGGTCAATTTTTAACGCTGCTTGGCCCCAGCGGTTGCGGCAAAACCACCACCCTGCGTCTCATTGCCGGATTTGATGCGCCGGATGAGGGCGCTATTCGTATTGGTGGCCGCATCGTAGCGGATAAGCGCACCTTTGTGCCCCCCGAAGAGCGGCGCGTAGGCATGGTCTTCCAGGAATATGCGCTCTTTCCTCATTTGAGTGTCGCTGATAATGTTGCTTTCGGTCTCAAGGGTCGCCATGATGTGAAACAGGCCCGTGTGAAAGCGATGCTTGAATTAGTGGGTTTACCTCATCTGTCTGAGCGCATGCCACAGGCGCTGTCTGGCGGACAGCAGCAGCGGGTGGCCCTAGCACGGGCCTTAGCGCCGCAACCAGAGATTCTCCTCCTCGATGAACCCTTCTCCAATCTCGATGCAGCTTTGCGATTGCAAGTGCGCGCCGAAGTGCGCAGCATTTTACGCGAGACGGGCACAACCGCTATTTTTGTCACACATGATCAGGAGGAGGCTCTGTCACTCTCCGATAAAATTGCTGTCATGCTTAACGGCACGATTGCCCAATTTGAGACACCACAGCAGATTTACACCCATCCTATCAGTAAAGCGGTCGCACAGTTTGTGGGGGAGGCAAATTTTGTCCCTGCTCACGCGTCGGGTACGCGGGCAAGCAGCGCCCTGGGTGATGTGACACTTCTCAACCCGATGCTCGGCGCGGTCGAGTTACTGGTGCGTCCAGAAATGATCCATATCGATCCTGCACAGGAGGGGGTATCAGCCCAGATCCTGTGGAGCGAATATTACGGGCATCAACAGCGCGTGGGCATACGCCTTGCCGATAACACATCCCTGATCGTTCGCACAGAAGCCCAGATCGTCTATACGCTTGGTCAGCAGGTGCGCATACGCGTGTATGCTCCTCTGTGGGCTTATCGTCAGGTGTAAATACTCGTCAGCAGGCCTGACAACTCTGTCACTCAATTTTGTCTCTTGTGATAAATTAGCCCCTCATGCGTATCATTCTGGACACCAGACGCGGAAAAGTCTGTCTGCCAGTTTTGTCGGTTGTACAAAGGGGGGTTTTGCATATCCCCACAAACTGGTATCAAAGTTGCCTCATCCAGGTTGGCCCAAACCTACCGTTGCTGCCTTTTGGGGCAATATCATTTGCTTTTTGTAATACTTGAAGAGATCTATTCTTCTAAAGAAGAGGCCTCCGCGAGATAGCGATACACACTCGCCTTTGAGAGACCAAACTCGGCCATGAGCGTCTTGATCAGAGACCCATCGGCCCGTCGTTGCTGCAACATCTGGATGTGCTGCGGGGTCAGCTTGGGCTTGGCACCAAAACGCACCCCTTGCTGTTTGGCTTTGGCAATGCCGTCCATCTGCCGTTCAGCCCGTATCTCCGTTTCAAACTGGGCAATCGCCCCAAGCCTGTTGAAAAGCAGTCGTCCCGTGGCATCGGAGGTATCAATAGACTGATCCAAGACATGAAGGTTGACGCCTTTGTGCATCAAGACCTCAGCCATCTGGCACAGGTGCAGTGTGGAGCGTGCCAGACGATCCAAGCGTGTCACAACCAGTGTATCCCCCTCACGCACATACTCTAAACAGGCCTCAAGGCGTGGACGTTTGCCACCTGCCGCACTTTTCTTTTCCTGAAAGATTTTTTCGCAGTGTTGGAGCTTATCGAGTTGAATATCCAGGCTCTGGCCGACAGAACTCACACGGGCATAGCCAATGTGGGCCATGATGTGTCTCACAAGGTCTAAAATGATCCGATAATGACATTATGAGACATAAAATGAAACGCGCAAGAGCTTGTGTCGTAGAAAGTGCACCTTCTGAGACATGGAGCCAGGTTAGGCTGTTGCTTCAAGGGGGATGCGCTGATCCAGATCCAGCACAAACAGGCCATAGGGATTGATGTGACTATAAATGAGAGGGGTGAGCGCCCACCAATCGGCCACCGTCATGCGCTTGAACCAGTATGGTTTTGCAAGGACCTGCTGGA
>DAOTUR010000209.1:0-3326 GCA_034436915.1 Anaerolineae bacterium | reverse complement strand
GATGTATCCTGCCCCTACAAACCCACGATTCTCACAGATGGATGAATGATTACGCCTCAGAATTTGATTTTGTGAGGCAAAATGATCGCAAAATCGAGACATGCACCATTGGTTAGATACGGTCAAGCCACAACCTGCGTCTCTCCACAACGTTATTTTCTTCTAAAGAAATCGATTCCCCCAGAGTTGAGGGGTTGCCCCATATGTCTCCATAGGCTAACGTATATCTATCGGCGCGAGATAAATATGCCCACACAGCCTAAGAATGATCGCTCATGAATCGTGTTTTTATTTCTTATTCTCGTAAAAATGAAGCCTTTGCCGAACGTCTTGCCCGTGATCTGGGCGATGCGGGCCTTGATGTCTGGATCGATCTGCGTCAGATCCAGGTCGGCGAAGTATGGCAGCAGGAGATTTTTCGCGGCCTGGATCGCGCCGAGTTTATCGTCCTGTGCCTCTCGCCTGCGGCCATTGCCAGCGAATGGGTGCAGCGCGAAATTGAGACGACGCGGACGGCGGGCAAGCGCGTCTATCCGGTGATGGTGGAAGAGTGCTTCAATGAATTGCAGGCCCATCCGACCTTAAAATGGCTCACCGAAGTGCAGTTTATCCGCTTTGAAAATCGCTACGAATTGGCCTTCAAAGAGCTGCTTGAGGCGCTGCCGGGGGGCCGCCGCCTGGGATCGTATGATGTCTATGATCCATCGACTATTCCTAATCCGTTCAAAGGGTTGGAAGCATTTCAGGAGCGCGATGCCGCCTACTTCTTTGGCCGCGAAGACCTGACGCAGCGTGCCCTGGAAAAACTGGCGAAGCAGCCGTTTCTGGCAGTGGTCGGGGCCAGCGGCAGCGGCAAAAGCTCACTCGTGCGGGCGGGCGTGATTCCGCGCCTCCGCAGCGGCGCTCTGACGGGCAGCCAGCAGTCGCCCGTCCTGATCTTTACGCCTGGAAGCGCCCCGATTGACAACTGGGCGATTCGCCTCAATCCCCTGCTGGCGCAGCAGGACGCCCACATCACACCCGCGCAGAGTGCTAACCGCCTGCGGACAGGCGAGGGCGCGAAAGTGGTGGACGATGCGCTCAAGGGGCTGCCCGCTGATGCGCGTCTCGTGCTGGTGGTCGATCAATTTGAGGAGGCATTTACGCGGGCGGGCGACGTGGAACGCGAGGCATTTTTTACGGCGCTGCTGGCGCTGGCGCGGGATGCCAACAGCCGCACGCTCATCATCGTCACCATGCGGGCCGATTTCTTTGGCTCACTCAGCCGCTATCCTGATCTGGCGGCGCTGTTTGAGGGGGATCGCCTGCTGATTGCGACGGAGATGACGACCTCCAATCTGGTGCGGGCCATCGAAGGGCCAGCGCAGGCGGTGGGCTTGCAGTTTGATCCGAAATTGGTCGATAACATCATCGAAGATGTGAAGAATCAGCCCGGCTCGCTGCCGCTGCTGCAATACGCGCTCAAAGAATTGTATGATCGACGCGAAGGGGCCAGGCTGACGCAGGCCGCCTATGATGCGATTGGCGGCGTGCAAAAGGCATTGGCCCGCCACGCCGAAGAAATTTATGATGCCCTGCCGCAGGCGCAGCAGGAGGTCATGCGCCGCGTGCTGCTGCGTCTGGTGGAGGTTGCGCCGACGGGCGATGCCACCCGCCGCAAGGTCGCCCTGTCAGAGGTGCAGTTCCGTGATGTGGCTCCCGAACTGGTGCAGGAGATCATCAATCTGCTGACTGCGCCGGACGCCCGTCTGCTCATCGCCAGCCGCAGCATCAATACGGGCGGCACAGAGCCAATTGTGTGGCTGGAGGTCAGCCATGAGGCGCTCATCCGTGAATGGGAGCGCTTCAAGGGCTGGGTCGCCAGCGATGCTGACGATCTGCGCTACGAGAGCGAACTGCGGAAAGCCTCGCAGGATTGGCAGAACAGCGGGCGCGATGTCGCCTATCTGCTCACGGGCAAACGCCTCCAGCGGGCCGAAATCTGGCTCGATGACCACGATTTGACCCGCCTCCAGCGCGAATATATCGAGGCCAGCCTGCAAACGCGGGCCTCCAGAGAGCAGGCCGAGCAGGAACGGCTGGAACGCGAACTCGCGCTCCAGCAGCGCTCGGCACGGCAGGCGCGTTTCGTCGCGATTGGGCTGGTGGCCTTCATCGCCGTGCTCATGATTGGCAGTCTGGTCATCATCCAGAGCAACGCCACGCTGCAACGGCAGGAGGCCGCGCTGCGCGACAGCAATGATCAGCTCGATACGCAGATTAAACTGTCGCGCCTGAGTGAAGACAAGGCCCGCAGTCTGGCGATTGCCGCCAGCGCCGCACAAGCCTTTGGCGACAATAACGTCGATTTGAGTCTGGCGTTGGCGGTAGCCGCCGCCGAGAGCGACTCGGCCCCGCCGCAAGCCGAGCGCGAACTGGCAAATATCGCCTTTGGCCCCGGAACGCGCCTGCGCCTGCCCATGCAGGGGCGTGTCATCGCGCTCGATTTTGGCACGGATGGTGAGCGTGTGGCGGTGGGCCTGGATACTGGGCGTGTGCTGCTGCTTGATACAACATCGGGCGAGACGGTGCAAACCTTTGCGGGCCATACCTCCGGCGTGATCGATGTGGCGATCAGCCCGGATGGAAAACAGGTCTTGAGCGCCTCCAAAGACGCGACGGACAATTTCATCCAGTGGGATATTGCGACGGGTCAGCGCGTCGTCCTGGCCCAGGCACAGACGTATGCGGGCCAGAAGGTCAATGCGGTGGCGTATGCAGCGGGCATCCAGCCGATCAACGTGACGGGTGAGACGACCCGCCTCAGCGTCAGCGATGATGGCTCGGTCATTGTGACAGGCTCACGTTCAGGCCAGATCAGCCGCATCCAGAGCGCCAACGCCTGGACGGTGACGCCGCTCGGCACGGATGCCACCCGCGTGACGGCCCTGGTCGTCAGCGCTGATGGCAGGCAAATTCTGGCAGGCTTCAGCAGCGGCGATATGGTGCTGCTCGATCCGCAAACCGGCCTGACATTGCAGCGCTTTACCGCACTGGACAACAGCGTGAGCGGACTGGCGTTTGTCCCACACACCACACTGTTTCTGGCGGCAGGGTCGGATGAGACGCTGCGGCTGTGGGATATTGTGACGGGCCGCCAGAACAGCGCCTTCCAGATCGATTCGACCATCACGGCCCTCGCCATGAGCGCCGATGGACACACGGCGGTCACGGGATCAGCCAACAACACGCTGCGCTTCTGGGATGTGCTGGGCAGTTCGGAGTTGGGGAAGGCCCAGGTTGGCTTCGTCACGGCGGCGGCCCTCAATGCGGGCGGCACGGTGGCG